>NZ_JAEIMH010000030.1:0-15277 GCF_016464295.1 Streptomyces sp. N35
CGCCCCCAGGCCCGAGAACGGAACCCTCACCCCCATGGCCCGCCACCGCAAGCCCGCCTCCGGCCCCACCCACCAGGCCCGCCGCAGACTCGCCGCCTCGCTCGCGGGCGCCAGCGCCTTGGCCGCCACCCTGCTCACCCTGTCCATGGACCCCTCCGCCCCACCCGCCCCCGACCGACTGCCCGCAGGGCCGGCCCAACCGCAGGCCGCACCCTGAGTCGGCAGCACGAAATCCCCTCGACAAGCGGACGCGTAAAGCACTGTGATGACCCCAACCGCCCGCCGCAGGGCGCGGGTCGAGGTCAGGAGCTGCAGTTGGCCGGTACGGACATCCGCCCCGAGATCACCACGGCGCTGGTCAGGCGGCTGGTCGACACGCAGTTCCCGCAGTGGTCCGGGCTGCCCCTCACGCTCCTGGACCCGGCCGGCTCCGACCATGTGATCCATCGTCTCGGGGACGAGCTGTCCGTGCGCCTTCCCCGCCAGGCCGGAGCCATCGGGCAGGCCGCCAAGGAAGCGCACTGGCTGCCCCGGCTCGCGCCGCACCTGCCGCTGCCCGTCCCCGTTCCGGTGGCGGTGGGGGAGCCGGGCCTCGGCTACCCGTGGCCGTGGGCGGTGACCCGGTGGCTGGACGGTGAGGCGGCGACCGCCGAGACCCTGGGCGACTCGACCGAGGCCGCCGTCGAACTGGCCCACTTCCTTGTCGCCCTGCAGCAGTTCACGACCGAGGGCACCTCGCCGGACCTCTCCGGCGCGCCACTGGCGGCCCGCGACCAGGACACACGCGCCGCCATCGCCGAGACCGACGGCGTCTTCGACGCCGAGGCGATGACCGCGCTGTGGGACGAAGCGCTCCACGCCCCCGGCCGGCAGGGCCCGCCGGTCTGGTTCCACGGCGACTTCCACACGGGCAATCTGCTCACCGTCGACGGCCGCCTCGGCGCGGTCATCGACTTCGGCGGCCTCGGTGTAGGTGACCCGGCCCCCGATCTGATGATCGCGTTCACGCTGCTGTCCGCCGACTGCCGGGCCGCCTTCCGTACGGCGCTCGGTGTGGACGACGCCACCTGGCTGCGGGGGCGCGGCTGGGCCCTGGCCACCGGACTGAACGCCTACACCGCGTACGCCGCCGTCAGCCCCCGTATCGCCGCACAGACCACCCGTCAGATCACCGCGGCCCTCACCGGCTGAGACGCCTCGCACCGACCGCGGCCACTGACGCCTCGAACCGACAGCGGCCGCCAGGACACCTCGCGCCGACCGCGGCCGCGGCCGCCGACACCCCGCACCGACCGCGGCCACCGGCACCCCGCACCCACCGCCGCCACCGGCACCCCCCACCGACCGCGCCCGCGAAGCTCAGAACTCCCTCAAGCCATGGCCATTTCGATGGACGGGGCACCTATCCCGTGACTTAAGGTCGCGATCATGCCCGACATACCCCTGACCGTCATCGTCCTGCTCTGCCTCGCCGCCGCGGCGGCCGGCTGGATCGATGCGGTGGTGGGCGGCGGGGGACTGCTGCTGCTTCCCGCGCTGCTCGTCGGGCTCCCGGCCGGCACCCAAGCGACCACCGCGCTCGGCACCAACAAGGCGGTGGCGATCGTCGGCACGACCGGCGCGGCCGTCACCTATGTCCGCAAGACACCGATCGACGTCCGTACGGCGATCCGCATCGGACTCGCCGCCCTGGCCGGTTCGATGGGCGGCGCCGCGCTCGCGGCCGGGATGAGCACCGAGGTCCTGAAGCCGATCGTCATGGTGGTGCTGCTCGGTGTCGCCGCCTTCGTGATCCTCAAGCCCTCCTTCGGCTCCGCGCCCGCCACGGGACCGGCCACCCGCCGGCAGATCTGGGCCGCGATCGGGATCGCCGGTCTCGGCATCGGCTTCTACGACGGGCTCATCGGACCCGGCACCGGCACGTTCCTCGTCCTGGCCCTGACCGCCGTACTCGGCCTCGACCTGGTCCGTGCCTCGGCCACCGCGAAGATCGCCAACGTCTGCACCAACGCCGGCGCCCTCGGGATCTTCGCCTGGCAGGGCGCGGTCCTGTGGCAACTGGCCGCCCTGATGGCCGTCTTCAACCTCGCGGGCGGCACGGTGGGCGCCCACACCGCGCTCAAGAAGGGCAGCGGGTTCGTGCGGATCGTGCTGCTCGTCGTCGTGTTCTCGCTCGTGGCGACCATGGCGTACGAGCAGTGGTTCAAGTGACCGGGCGAAGCGGCGCCCCGCACCCGTCACGGGTCAGCGCACACCGGTGAGGTGGGCGAAGACGACCACGTTCCCCAGATAGCCGGTCTTCTTCGAGTAGCCGCCGCCACAGGTGATCACCCGCAGTTCGGGGCGCTTCGCCGCGCCGTACACCTTGTCGTCGGGGAAGGCGCGGCTGTCGTAGACCTCGACCGCGTCGACCGTGAACACGGCGGTCCGGCCGTCGGTACGGCGGACCTCGACCGTCTGGCCCTTCTTCAGGGCGCCGAGCGCGTAGAAGACGGAGGGGCCCTCGGCGTTGTCCACATGGCCCGCCACGATCGCGGTGCCGCGGTCGCCGGGCGTCGTGCCGGACTCGTACCAGCCGGCCAGGTCGCGCCGTGCGGCGGGCGGTACTTCGAGGCTTCCGTCCTTGGTCAGACCGAGGCCGGTCAGCGGGGCGTCGACCTTGATCGACGGGATGGTTATACGGGTGGGCGGGGACGGCGGCAGCGCGGGCGCACCGGCCTCCTGGGCGGGCGGCCCGCCACCGTCGGCGGCCTGGGCGGCGGACGGCTGGGGCGGCGGTGTGCTGGCGGTGCCGTGCTGAAGGAGCCACACCCCGCAGCCGAGCGCGAGCACGGTCACCGCGGCTATCGCCACGTTCAGCGAGCGCCGCACCCCGGGGCCGCGCCCGCTCGTACCTCCGGGGCCGGAGGAGTCGTACGCCATCGTGCCCCCTCAGTGGGTTCGTCGGCCGCGCCCTGAGCGCCTGATCCAGGGCCCCTCGTCCCCCTCCGGGCCGCGTGCGGTCGCGTCGTCGGAGGGGGCGGGGGCGGCGGTACCGGTGGACAGCGGAGGGTGTCCGTCAGATCCCGTCGCCTCTCGCCCGGCGATGCAGGAGCCAGGTACCGCCCGCGGCGGCGACGGCCAGGGCCGCCACACCCGCCGCGGTCTGCACGGGGTCGGGGCCGAGTGCGCCGCCGACCCCCGTCTTCACATGTCCCTTCGGAGTGATCTGCTGCTTGCCGGTGGCCGTGAGCGTGACGATCAGATCGCCCGACACCTCCGCGCCGCCCGCGCACTTCGCCCGGATCGCGTACGTGCCGGGCGAGGCCGAGTTCGGCACCGTGAACCGGCCCACCGCGTCCTGGGCGTGGGTGGTGGGCTGCAGTTTGAAGCCGCCGGCGCCCACGGCGCTGGCGTCACCGGCCGCGGTGCCGCTGGTGCCGCAGGCGGGGGTGTTCGCCGTGACCGTCGCGCCCGGAGTGACGCTCGTCGGGTACAGCTCGAGCGACCCGGTGCCCGTGCTGTCCGCGACTGCCGGCGCCGCCGCCAAGCCGGCCGACAGAGCGAGTGCGGATGCTGCGAACAGACGGGTGGCGGCGATGCGCATGGGGCTTCCTCCGGCAGCGCGCGGCCCGCAGCACCCCCTGTGCCGCCGTCTCGGTCGCGCCCTTGCTTATGAGGAAAGTGGCACTCGGCCCCGTACGCCTGTCGACCATGCGTCAGATGCCCGCGGTGTCGGCCGCCCCGGGCCGGTGCCCGAGGAGTTCCAGCAGGTCATCGCCGTGCGCGTACGGGCTTGGACGAGTTGGCCGCGGCGCCTGTGAACGGGTGACGCCGCCCGGAGTGACGGAGGATGCCGCTCGGAGCGACGGGTGACGACGCTCGGAGCGACGGGTGACGACGCTCAGAGCGTGTCCCAGGGGACCGCCGCGTAGATCTCCCCGAGCCGGTCCATCAGCTTCTCGTCGACGGCGAACGGGGTGTCGTCGATCCGGCTGACGGGCGCGAGCCCCTGGGAGTTGGTGACGAAGGCCGCCCGGAAGGCGCCGAGGCCGTCGAGGGTGACCCGCGCGCGGCGCGAGGGCAGCCCGGCCGCGTCGAGCCGCGGCTCGATCAGCTGCATCGTGATGCCGTCGAGGGAAGGACCGGCAGGCCAGACGACACCGGTGTCGTCGAGGAAGCCGATATTGGTGACGGCCCCTTCGAGGACCGTGCCGTCGTCCTCGACGAGCAGCGCGTCGTCGAACCCGGCGGCCCGGGCCCGCTGCCCGTAGTAGCCCTGCCCGAACCCGCCGAGGTGCTTGATGTGCGCGGCCGGCCGCCGGTACGCGACCGACTGCAGCGCCTGCGCCGCGGCGGACATCCGCTGCGGACCGCGCACCGTGACCATGACTGTCGGGGCGGTCTCGGGGCAGTGCACGTAGACGCGTACGGAGGCGTCGCGGTACTCGTCCCCGAGCGCCTGCCGGATCAGGGCGTGCACCCGCTCACCGTCGAGCTCCTTCTCCCACAGGTCGTACGTCGCCTTCCGCAGCCGCTCCAGATGCAGCGCGAGCCCCTGGGTGGCGCCGCCGCGCACTTGGAGCGCGGTGAAGTGCCCGTACCCGGTGGTGGCGGGGTGCAGCAGGGACTCGGTGTCGGCGGGGCGGCCGTCGATCTCGATACGGAGCAGGGGGAGAGGGGTCATGGGGGAACGGTAGACGTGCCGCCCGTCGGAGTCAGCCCTCGGTCCCGCGCTGTGCCGGTGTGCGGGCCGGGTCCTCCTCCAGGAGCCGGCGCGGTCCCGGCCCGTGGGCGCCGAGTTCGTCGTACGGGTTCGAAAGGCGGCAGCGGTCGATCGACAGACAGCCGCAGCCGATGCAGTCCGTCAGGTTGTCCCGCAGCCGCTGCAGCGTCCGGATCCGTTGGTCCAGGTCCTCGCGCCAGCACTCCGAGATCCGCGCCCAGTCCTCACGGGTCGGGGTGCGGTCCTCGGGCAGCAGCGCGAGCACCTCGCGGATGGTGGCGAGCGGGATGCCGAGCTTCTGCGAGGTGCGGATGAAGGCGACGCGGCGCAAGGTGTCGCGGCTGTAGCGCCGCTGGTTGCCGGTGGTCCGGCGGGAGGTGATCAGGCCTTCGCGTTCGTAGAACCTGAGCGCGGACGGGGCGACTCCGCTGCGCTCGGCCAGTTCTCCGACGGTGGCTTCCGGGGCGTTCCAGGCGAGTGCGGTCATGCCCGCAAGGCTAGCTTGACCTGAACCTTGGTTTAAGTATGAGGCTGGACCGCATGACAACCGTTGCTGAACCCGCAGCCCTGTCCGTCGCCGCCGACCGCTCCCCGGTGAAGCTCGCCGTGGTGATCGGCTCCAACCGGCACGGCCGCTTCGGTCCCGTGATCGCCGACTGGTTCCTCTCCCGGGCCCGCGCACGTGCCGACCTCGACATCGAGGTCGTGGACCTGGCCGAGCACGACCTGCCCACCGCCCTGTCCCACCAGCCTTCCGCCGAAGTCCAGGAGCGGCTCGCCGCCGTGACCCCGAAGCTGGCCGCCGCCGACGCCTTCGTGGTGCTCACCCCCGAGTACAACCACTCGTTCCCGGCCGCCCTCAAGAACCTCATCGACTGGCACTTCACCGAATGGCAGGCCAAGCCCGTCGGCTTCGTCTCGTACGGCGGAGTCTCCGGCGGTCTGCGCGCGGTCGAGCAACTGCGGGCGGTCTTCGCCGAGTTGCACGCCGTCACCGTCCGCGACACCGTCTCCTTCCACAACGCCTTCGGCGACTTCGACGAGCAGGGCGGCCACCGCGATCCGACCGGGTGCGACGCCGCGGCGAAGCTGCTGCTCGACCGGCTGACGTGGTGGGCGCTGGCCCTGCGCGAGGCCAAGGCGGTGCGCCCGTACTGACGTGGCCCGTCAGCCGTCGGGCCCGAACCGACGCGGTGACTCAACCCTCGGGCCCGTACCGACTCAGCCCTCGGCCCCGTACCGACTCAACCCTCGGGAAGGACGACGGTGGCCGTCGCGCCGCCGTCGTCCGCATTGCTCAACTCGACCCGTGCGCCGATCACTTCGGCCTGCCCGAGCGCGATGGTCAGACCGAGCCCGGTGCCCTGGCCGCGCTCCTTGGCGCCGGTCAGGAAGCGCTGCGGCCCCTCGTCGAGCACATGCCCGGGGAAGCCGGGGCCGTGGTCGCGCACCGTCACCGAGGCGCCCGACACGAGGATCTCGACCGGGGCCGAACCGTGGCGTCGCGCGTTCACGATCAAGTTGGCCAGGATGCGCTCCAGGCGCCGTGCGTCGGTCCGCACCAGCGCATCCGTGCCGCCGGTGAACTCGGCTTTGTACCCGGCCCGTTGAATGATCCCCTCCACCAGCTTCCCGAGTGGATGCAGCTCCAGGTCGGGCTGCTCGATCCGCGCGTCGAGCCGGGCCACTTCGAGCAGATCCTCGGTGAGCGTGCGCAGCGCGGCCACCCGGTTGCGTACGAGTTCGGTGGGCCGTCCCGGCGGCAGCAGTTCGGCGGCGGTCTGCAGTCCGGTCAGCGGGGTGCGCAGTTCATGGGCGACGTCCGCGGTGAACCGCTGCTCGGCCTCGAGGCGTTGCTGCAGCGTCGTGGCCATCGTGTCCACCGCGCAGGCGAGTTCGGCCACTTCGTCCTTCGTACGAGGCGGGCGCGGGTGGTTGATCCGGGCGTCCAGATCGCCTCCGCTGATCTTGCGCGCCGTGGCCGCCGCGGTCCGCAGATCGCGGCTCACCCGGCTGGCCAGGGCGCCGCCGCCGAGTGCCGCGAGCGCCACGACGACCGTGCCCCAGGCGATCAACTGCCTGTCCAGGTCCCGTAGTTCGTTGCGCACCTCGTCGAGCGGGAGCTTGACCGAGAGCACCGACTTCTCACCGATCGGCCGCGCCGCCCAGACCGCCGGATGCCTGGCGTCCAGCTCCAGATAGGTCGTCCGCCGCCGCTGCAGGGCAGCCTTGCGCAGGGGTGACGGCAGGGCGGGGGAGTCGACCGCGGCCGCCGAGTCCTCGTGGTCGACACTGCCGGTCGCCACGTACACCTTCCGTACGCGGACCAGTTCGGCGGTCGCGTCGGCCCGCGCCTGGTCGGAGACCTGCTCGTAGCGGGCGTGGTGGATCAGGCCGCCGATCGCGAGCGCCACCAGGGCGCAGCCGGAGGCGAGCAGCGCGGCGATCTTCCAGCGCAGGCCGAGACCGTTGAGCCTGGCGCGCATCCGGCGGGTCATCGGCCGGACTCTTCGCGGGATCCGTCGGCGGGCCCGTCCGCGGACCCGTCGGCGGACCCGTCCGTGGGGCAGGGGCGGGTGTGCTCGCGCGGGTGCTGGGTCGAGGGGGAGGCGGACTGGTTGCGCGGATAGGTCGTGGTGTCGCTGAGCGCGGCGAGCTGCACCCCGTTCCAGTGGTAGCGCACGGCGTTCTCGCCGCCGTCCTTCGGGGTGCGCAGGAGCAGATCGCTGCCGACCGTCTCGATGCACGGCCGCTGACCGCCGGACTTGAGGATGCGGTACGCCTTGCCGTCGCGTGCCGTGTAGACCGCGACGACCGTACGTCCGGAGGGGGTGTCGACGGCGATGACCAGTTCGGGCCGGCCGTCCCCGGTCAGATCGACGAGGTGCGACGGCCGGATGCCGGAGCGGCCCGGTCCGGAGATGTCACGGAGCCGGGCGTAGCCGCGCATGTCCGGGTCCGCGCGGAGCACATCGCGTACGGCCGTCTTGGCGAAACCGTCCTCGGGCACGGAAAGACCCTTGAGTGCCGCCGGTGGTTCCTGGCCTGCCGAGCCGTCGCCGAGCGCTTTCGGCAGCGACTGCGACCAGGCCGGCCATACGGCCTCGGGGTGCGGCTGCTCGGATACGGCGGGGGCCGGAGTGCCCGCGTCGAGACCGTTGCGGTCCCCGCAGCCCGCGAGCAGCGCGGCAGCCAGGGCGGCTACGGCCACGGCCTGCGGCAGGTGGCGGGAACGGGAGTTCATGGTGTGCGGTCCAGGTAGGTCTCGCGGGCTCCGGAGCGGGGGGTGGTGGCCGACCAGGGGGATGCCGGGGATTCGGCGAGGGGTCGGCCACCACAATGGAACGGTAAAGGGCGTGCATCACGAAAACCCGCCCGTTATGTAACAGTCAGGGCCAGTAGTGACGAACGCTGACAAATAGGGACTTTCGTCCTGGGGTTCCAGGGCAACTCGGCTGCGGAAGGGAAGGCGTGGACGTGAGTATGGGCACGGGTGCGGGGGACGGTACGGGAGGCAAGGGCGAGGGCGGCGAGGAGCTGTCCGTGGCCTCCGGTGTGTGGACGGTTCTGACGACGACGGACGCGGCGCTCAAGGCCCAACTGCTCGCGCGCGGTGCGGTCGACGCACGGCTCGCGGCCTGTGCGCAGATCTCCGCGCCGGTCACGTCGGTGTACCGCTGGGCGGGGAAGATCGAGACGTCCGAGGAGTGGCAGATCCTGTTCAAGACCACGGCGGAGCGCTATCCGCTCCTGCAGGAGTGGCTCCAGGAGGCGCACGACTACGACACCCCCGAGATCATCGCGACCCCGGTCGCGGCGGGCAGCGCGGCGTATCTGGACTGGGTCCGCAGCGAGACGACTCCGTGAGAGGGGCCGACGGGGCGGAAATACTGCCGTTGGGGGCGGAGACACTGCCGTTCTTCGTGTACGGGACGCTGCGGCCGGGCGAGTACAACCACCGGCGGTTCCTGCGGGGCCGGATCGTCGCCGCCGAACCGGCGCGCTGGGTGGGGGCGGAGCTGTACGAGGGTCCGGGCTACCCGTACGCGATCGAGGGCACCGGCACCGGCATCAGCGCCGGCATCGGCACTGGCACCGGCACCGTCCACGGCGAGATCGTGACCCCGGCCCCGCAGGAGTACCCCCAACTCCTCGCGCTGCTCGACCGCTTGGAGGACTACGTCCCCGGCGACCCGGACAACGACTACGAACGCGTGGCCCGCACCGTCGAGACGGCCACGGGGCCGGTGCGGGCCTGGGTGTACGTGGCGGCGCCCGCGGTCGCGGCGCGTCTGCGGGCCGCGGGGCGGGTGCTGCCGGGCGGTGACTGGCTTACGCGGGCGCGGAGTTGACCTAGGGCCTGTCTCCTTGGTCCCCGCGGATCAAGGAGGCAGGCCCTGGTCGGGCTGGTGCGCGGGGGGGTCCCGGGGGACGGCGCAGACCTTGAACTCCGGCATACGGGAGGTCGGGTCAAGGGCCGGGTTGGTGAGGGTGTTGGCCCGGCCCTCGCCCGCCCAGTGGAACGGCATGAACACCGTGTCCGCCCGTATCCCCGTGGTGATCCGCGCCGGGGCCACGGCTCTGCCCCGGCGCGAGACCACCGCGACCGGGTCGCCCTCACCGACCCCGATGCGGTCCGCGAGCCGCGGATGCAGCTGGACGAAGGGTCCGGGGGCTGCCGCGTTCAGCTCCGGTACGCGGCGGGTCTGGGCGCCCGACTGGTACTGCGCGAGCACGCGCCCCGTGGTCAGCACCACCGGGTACTCGGCGTCCGTCTCCTCGGCGGCCGGCCGGTGCGTCACCGCGGCGAAGCGTGCGCGGCCGTCGGGCGTGGCGAAGCGGTCGAGGAACAGGCGGGGGGTGCCCGGGTGTCGGGCGCCCGGCGCCGTGGCGGGTTCAGGGTCGGTGCCGCCCCCCGAGACGGCACCGTCCGTGAGGTCGAGCGTCACGGTCTCCCCGTTCTCGGGGCAGGGCCAGAACACCCCGTCCTCCTCGGCGAGCCGCCGGTAGGTGATCCCCGAGTAGTCCGCCGCGCCGCCCGCGCTCGCCCGCCGCAGCTCCTCGAAGACCTCTTCGGGATCGGTCGGGAACCCCTTCTCCACCCCGAGCCGCGCCGCGAGTTCACTCAGCACGTCCAGATCGCTCCGTACCCCTGAAGGCGCCGTCACCGCGCGCCGCCGCAGCAGTACGCGGCCCTCCAGATTGGTGAGCGTGCCCGTCTCCTCGGCCCACTGCGTCACCGGCAGCACCACATCGGCGAGCGCCGCGGTCTCGGAGAGCACCACATCGGCCACGGCGAGGAAGTCGAGCGAACGCAGCCGCTGCTCGACGTGCGCGGCACGCGGCGCGGACACGACCGGGTTGGAGGCCATCAGGACCAGGGACTTGATGTCACCGCCGAGCGCGTCGAGCAGCTCGTACGCGCTGCGCCCCGGCCGGGGCAGCGACTCGGGCGCGACGCCCCACACCTCGGCGACATGGGCCCGGGCCGCGGGATCGGCGAGATCCCGGTAGCCCGGCAACTGGTCGGCCTTCTGGCCGTGTTCACGCCCGCCCTGCCCGTTCCCCTGGCCCGTCAGACAGCCGTATCCCGACAGCGGGCGGCCCGCACGGCCCGTCGCCAGGCACAGGTTGATCCACGCGCCGACCGTGTCCGTGCCCTTCGCCTGCTGCTCGGGGCCGCGCGCGGTCAGCACCATGGCGTTCTCGGGCGCGCAGAACATCTCCACCGCACGCCGCAGTTGAGGCACCGGCACCCCGGTGATCCGCTCGACGAGCTCGGGCCAGTGCGCCATCACCGCGGGGCGGGCGCCCTCCCAGCCGCTGGTCCGCCCGGCGATGAACGCCTCGTCGGTACGCCCCTGCGTCACCACCAGATGCAGCATCCCGAGCGCCAGCGCGAGATCCGTGCCCGGGCGCGGCGCCAGATGCAGATCCGCCTGTTCGGCCGTCTTGGTCCGGCGGGGATCGATCACGATCAGCGTGCCGCCGTTCTCCCTCAGCTCGGTGAAGTACCGCAGCGCGGGCGGCATCGTCTCGGCGAGATTCGAGCCGACGAGAATCACACACCCCGTACGCGGAATGTCCTCCAGCGGGAACGGCAGCCCCCGGTCGACCCCGAATGCCTTGCGCCCCGCCGCCGCGGCCGATGACATGCAGAAACGCCCGTTGTAGTCGATCTGCGAGGTGCCGAGCACGACCCGCGCGAACTTCCCCAGCGCGTACGCCTTCTCGTTGGTCAGACCGCCGCCCCCGAACACCGCGACGGCGTCCGCCCCGTACTCGTCCCGGGTCCCCCGCAGACGTCCGGCGATCACTCCGAGCGCCTCGTCCCAGCTCGCGGGCGCGAGCTCACCCGTCTCCGGGTCCCTGACCAGCGGCTCGGTCAGCCGTGCCGCGCGATCGAGCAGTGCGGGAGCGGTGCGCCCCTTCCCGCACAGGGCGCCCCGGTTCACGGGGAACTCCGCCCGCTCGACCACCTCCACGCGCCCGCCGTCCACGGTCAGCCCCATGCCGCACTGCAGCGCGCAGTACGGACAGTGCGTGAGGGTCGGCCGGGCGGTGTCGGACGGTGCGAGGTTCGGCATACGCCCAGCGTGCGACGCCGGTGTTACGCCCCGCACCCGTCGGCGTTACGTAGCGGGTACGGCGGGCTCAGCGGGGTGGGGGCCCGGTGGTGAGGGCGCCTTCGCAGGGGCCTGTGCTCGGGGTGCGGAGCCCTCGGCTCACCGGGCCGTCAGCGCGCGGACCGTGGGTCCCGCCGTCCAGCCGCCGTCCACCGCCAGTTCCGCGCCCGTCATGTACGCCGCCGCGTCGGAGAGCAGGAACGTCACCGCCGACGCGATCTCCCGCGGTACGCCGACCCGGCCCATCGGGGTGCCCGGGTAGCCGCCCTCGCCGGGCTGGATCCCGAGACCCGCGGTCATGGGGGTGTAGGTCATGCCCGGGTGCACCGAGTTGACCCGGATCCTGGCCTCGGCCAGCTCGACCGCCCCGATTTTCGTCAGCCCCCGCACGCCCCACTTCGACGCCCCGTACCCCGCGGTGAGCGGCAGGCCGGTGAGGCCGGCCGCCGAGGAGATGTTCACGATCGAGCCGCCGCCGAGCTCGCGCAGGACGGGTATCGCGGTGCGCAGCCCGATGAACACGCCGACCAGGTTGATCTCGATCACCTGCCGGAAGTGGTCCACGGACTCGTTCTCGAGCAACTCGCCGGTAGCGACCCCGGCGTTGTTGACCAGCCCGTCCACCCGCCCGAACTCCGCGACCGCGTGGTCGAAAGCCGCCCGCCAGTCCGCCTCGCTCGTCACGTCGTGCCGCAGGAAGCGCGCGTCCTGCCCGAGCGAAGCCGCCGTGCCGGCGCCTTCCTTCTCCAGTACGTCGGTGATCAGGACCCTGCCGCCGCCGGCCACGGTCGCCTCGGCGATGGCGGCACCGAGCCCCCGGGCGCCGCCCGTCACGATCACGACCTTGCCGCTCAACTCCGCAGCCATGCGCCTACCTCCGCCTCGACTCCCGCGGTGACGCCGCGTCCCGGCGCCCAACCAGCCCTCCCCGTATGACTGTTAGGCATATGGGCGCGGGCCGCGTCAGTCTCCCAGCCGTCGCGCGAAATGTCAGCGGCGGGCCGGCAGGCAGATGCCGGCTCCTGTCGGCGCGGTCAGCGCTGCGTGCCGAGAGCCCGCCGCACCCCGTCCTCCCGCTCCCCGAGGTACCGCGGATCCCGCCCGAGCACCGCATCGCTCGCCCCCTTCCCGGACGCGAGCAACTCCCGTATGCCGCCGAAGTACCAGGTCGCGTCGTGCGGCTCGGCCACCCCGACTCCGTACGACGCGACGCCCGCCCGCTCGCACAGCGCGACGGCCCTGCGGATATGGAAGTCCTGGCTGATCAGCACGGCCCGGTCCACCCCGAAGATCTTCTTCGCGCGGACACAGGAGTCCCATGTGTCGAACCCCGCATAGTCGCTGACGATCCGCCGGTCGGGCACCCCGCGCTCGGTCAGATAGCGGCGCATCGCGTCCGGCTCGTCGTACTCCACCCGGCTGTTGTCCCCGGTGACCAGGACGACCTCGATCCGGCCCGACCGGTACAACTCCGCGGCCGCGTCCAGCCGATGCGCCAGATACGGCGAGGGCTCCCCGTCCCAAAGGCCGGCCCCGAACACCACGGCGACCGGCGTCTTCGGCGCCTGCGCCACATCCCCGACCCGCCCGGCCGCGGCGGCATGCATCCACGTCGACGGCAGCAGCGCGAGCACACACCCCAGCATCAGCGTCTGCAGAGCCCGCCGCTGTCCGCGCCGCGTGCGCAGCGCCCGCAGCAGCCGCGCCCCCAGCGCGCCGAGCCGCGCCCGCAGCGTGCCGAGTCGCGTCGGCACGGCACGCACCATTCCGGCCATCCGGCCGGCACCCGGCATCCGCATTCCCACCCCCGTTGTCGCCCTTACCTCTTGATCTACGCCCGTAGCGGCACCTTGGTTCCCCGCCGGCCGATTCGCCCTGTTTTCGTCCGCGGCCGCGATCAGCGAAGGAACGTCCGTACGCCATAGAAGATCTGCAGAAAGAGCGGTACGAGAAAACACGCTCCCGTCGCGACCGTCAGCACGATGTTGTCCGGCACGCCCGTACCCAGGAGCACCGGCCGCTGCAGCAGGAACACCCCGGCCACGATCGCCCCGTACACCGTCTGCGCCCACGGCGCCCAGGCCTGTTCATGCAGGTCGTCGTCCTCCGCGGCCAGCGTGAGCGGCAGCCCGAAGGCGAGCGTGACGACGAACAGGATGATCAGCAGGAACAGGTTGTGCTCACCGGGCCCGCGCGCGGGGAACAGCTCCCAGCGCGGCTCCGCGCGCACCGCCACCTCGTCCGTCTCGTCGACATACGCACCCCACCCCGGCTGACCGGGCGCCCACAGCAGCTCGACGCGGTCGCCCCGCTGCGGCTTCCCCTCCGTATAGGCCTGGCGGGCCCACAACGGCTCTTCGGCGTCCGGCACTTGGAGCACCAGATCCGAGCTGTAGCCGTACAGCGCACCTTCGCTGTCGCGGTCCTCCCTGACGTCACGAGGCTTCTCGGCCACGGTGCCGACGGCCGCCACGGCGCCCTCCTGCTGCATCCGCGCGACCAGCCCGTCCTCGTTCAGGCCGGACCCGAGCAGTCCGAAGACGGCCGCGGTGGTGACGGCGACCGGTATCAGCGCGAGGCATCGCCGCACTTTCACCCAGACCGGCGAGCTGAGCGGGCCTTCCGGCTCCTCCTGCGGCCACCACCGCTCCCGCAGCATGGCCCTGTACTCGGCGTTCTCGGTGTCCTCCGGGTCCCTGTCGCTCTCGCCCTGCTTGGCCAGTGAGACGCGCGCCGACACGGAGACCGGCTTCGGCACATACGGCCAGCGCCAGGACACCTCGTCCACGCCCTTGCGTACCCACAGCAGAACGGGCCGCCCCACCGCACACCCCGCCGCGACCCAGCCCCAGGTCAGCGCCCCGTCGAGCGGCGGCGGACCGCTCAGCGCGCCGAGCGCCAGGATGCCGGCGACCGAGGCGGCCGCCCACGTCCCGACCCCGCACAGCCGCACGCCCCATGTCAGCGCGCCGTACAGCAGGTAGACGAACTTCCCCATGCGCCCCCGGACCCCCACCCCTCGGAGCACCGCCGCAACCGGCCCCCCACAGGCCGCACAGCACCCCCACGCCGTCCAGCATCCCGCAGGCCACTGACAATCCTTCGGGTGGGGAGGTGAACTCGGGGAAACCACCCGTCATCGCCACGCAACGACCCGGCAATGTGCGCCCGTCAGTCTTGTCCCATGACGGCTTCGAGCGCACGTTCCGCCTCTCGCATCGACGAGCCGCTGCCGCGCGAGATCACGTTCTCCGGCACCGCCGAGACCACACTCGACAGCACCGCGCAGCTCATGGGCCGGATCACCGCCCAGCTCGGCAGCCAGCTCAGCCACGTCGGCCTCGACGGCCGCCGGCACGCGGAAGCCGACCCCGCCCCGGCCCTGGTCCTGGTCGGCCACGGCAGCCGCAACCCCGCGACCCTCGCCACCGTCAAAGTGCTGCGCGAGCGCATCCGCGAACTGCGGCCCGGTCTGAGCGTGCGGCTCGGGCACATCGAGATCGACGAGCCGCTGCTCCCCGACACCCTCGCCGAGCTCGCCGCCGAAGGCACCGCGGAGGCCGTCCTCGTACCGCTGCTCCTGAGCCGCGGCTTCCACGTCAAGCACGATCTGCCCGCCGCCGCCCGCGCGGCCGCCCTGCGCACCCGGATCGCCGAGCCGCTCGGGGAGCACCCGCTCCTGATCGAGGCGCTGTACGACCGCCTCGTGGAGGCGGGCTGGCCCGGCGAGCAGCAGATGACCGAGCGGATACGGCGGAGCAGCGGCGTCGTCCTCGCCGCGGCCGGATCGCGCGATCCCGAATCGGCCGCCGGTACCCGCCGTATCGCGGGACAGCTCGCCGAACGGCTCGGCGTCCCGGTCGTCGCCGCCTACGCCTGCGCCGCGGCGCCCGCCGTTCCCCGCCCCGGCCCGGCGCCCCCGGCCCCCCGGCGGCCCCCGGGGGGC
>NZ_JAEIMH010000030.1:15287-18261 GCF_016464295.1 Streptomyces sp. N35
GTGCTCACCGGCGGCGGCGCTCTGCTGCGCGGCCTGGACGAGCGCCTGCCCCGCGGCGCCCGCCGTTCCCGCCGCGGTCCGCGCGCTCGCGGCCCGCGGCCGGCACCGGGTCGCGATCGCCTCGTGCTTCACGGCCCCCGGCCGCTTCGCCGCGGCCACCGCGAAGGCAGCACCCTGGATCGCCTCCGCCCCCCTCGGCACCCATCCGACCGTCGCCCGCCTCCTGCTGCACCGCTACGACCAGGCCTTGCGCACCTCGGCCCCGGCAGGGCATCTGCGGCTGGTCCCCGCGTAAGAGACGGCTGGTCCCCGCGTAAGAGAGCGGCTGGTCCCCGCATACGGGTACGCCTGGTCCCCGCGTAAGAGCGCGGGCGCAAGAGGCACCTGGGGCCGCCGCCCCACCCCTCACCCGAGCTACTGTCGCTCCATGGAAGGCACGCAGCACGAAGGCAGCACGCAGCACGACGGCGCCCGGCACGAATTCCGCACCACACCACCCGGCTACGAGGACGCGGCCCTGGAGCGCTGGGCGCCCGAACCCGACAAGCGCCCCGGCCGCACCGCCTTCCAGCGCGACCGTGCCCGTGTGCTGCACTCGTCGGCCCTGCGCCGCCTGGCCGGCAAGACCCAGGTGGTCACACCGGGCACACGGAACCAGGCCTGGGACGCCAGCCCCCGCACCCGTCTGACCCACTCCCTCGAGTGCGCCCAGGTCGGCCGCGAGCTGGGCGCCGCACTCGGCTGCGACCCGGATCTCGTCGAGGCCGCCTGCCTCGCGCACGACATGGGCCACCCGCCCTTCGGGCACAACGGCGAGCAGGCCCTCAACGAGTTCGCCGCGGACTGCGGCGGCTTCGAGGGCAACGCCCAGTCGCTGCGCCTGCTGACCCGTATCGAACCCAAGCGTTTCGTACGGTCGCAGCGGCCCGGCACGGAAGGCGAACTCGTCAGCGTCGGCCTCAACCTGACCCGCGCCGCCCTCGACGCCGCCACCAAGTACCCGTGGCTGCGCGGCGCGCACCCCAGCGACCCGGCGTCCGGGAAGTTCGGCGTGTACGACGACGACCGGCCGGTCTTCGAGTGGGTGCGCAAGGACGCTCCCGGCCACCGCACCTGCTTCGAGGCGCAGGTCATGGACTGGTCCGACGACGTCGCGTACTCCGTGCACGATGTCGAGGACGGGCTGCACGCCGGCCATATCGACCCCAACTGTCTGCACGCCGAGCCCGAACGGCAGGCCGTGTTCGAGGTGGCCATCGGGCGCTACGTCCCCGAGGACACCGACCCCGAAGAGCTCTCGGAAGCGCTCGACCGGCTCCTCGACCAGGAGTGGTGGCCGCACGGTTACGACGGATCCGCCGTCGCGCAGGCCCGGCTCAAGGACGCCACCAGCCAGCTGATCGGCCGCTTCTGCCTGGCCGCGGAGGGCGCCACACGCACGATGTACGGGCCGGGCCGGCTCACGCGTTACGCCGCCGAGCTCGTCGTCCCCAAGGAAACCCGCTACGAGTGCGCGGTGCTGAAGGCGGTCGCCGACCGCTACGTGATGCAGCGCGCCGAACAGGAGCTGCTCCGCGCCGACCAGCGCGTGGTCATCGCCGAGCTGGCCGCCGCGCTCACCGCCCGGGCGCCGGAGGGCCTCGACCCGCAGTTCCGTGCCCTGTTCGACACGGCCGCCGACGACAAGGCGCGCGCCCGGGTCGTGGTCGACCAGATCGCCGCCCAGACGGACGCCTCGGCCCGCTCCCTGCACGCCCGCCTCACGGCACGGCGCGCCTGACGGCTGCCGGGCCCCTGCAACTGGCCCTGCAACTGGCTCTGTAGCCGGCCCTGCAACTGCCCCTGCAACTGCCCCTAAAACCGCCCGTCCATCAGCGCATCGCCCAACGCCGTGCGCCGATGCAGCACGCTGTTGCCGTGGCGCACCGACGCGACGAGCCCCGCCTCCCGCAGCACCGTGGCATGCCGGCTGGCCGTGGAGGCGGTGAGGCGGAGCCGCTGTGCCAACTGGCCCGTGGAGCGCGGCTGTTCCAGCGCGTCCAGGACCAGGGCGCGGGTCGGCCCGATCAGCTGGGCCACCGGCGGCGCCGCATCGCGCTGCTTGGTGCGGGCCAGCCATCCGGGGGCGGGACCCAGCGGATGCACCAGGACCGGATCGAGCGCGTCATCGGCCAGGGCCACCGGGGCCACCACACAGAAGAACGACGGCACCAGCGTCAACGGCCGCCCGTGCAGCGGCATATCACGCGCGACCGGATAGTCCGCGACAAGGGTGGCGCCCTCACGCCTCAGTGCCGGACCGTAGCTGGAGAGGAGTTCGTCGGCGCCGCCGTGCAGCGCCGCGGCGGACCGTACCGCCCGGTCGTCGGCGACCGCGCCCCGGACCGCCGGCAGATAGGGCTCGACGGCCACCGCGTAGTACGAGCGCAGGGCATGGCCCAGGCGTTCGAGCGCCGTCACGTCGCCCTCGGCGAGCAGCCGTACCGCCGAAGGCGCGGGCGCCTGCGCGTACACCTCCGACAGCTCGGCCGACAGCTGCCGCCGCGGGGTGCTCAGGACCGTGGAGATGCCCTCCTCCAAGGAGCGGTCGCCGCGCGAGGGGGTCAGGAAGTCCGGGAAGTAGGCGGCCCAGGGAGAGAGCCGGATGAGTGCCGCCGTGGTCTTCATGAGACCGGCCCGGACCAGACCGGCGCGCACCTCGCGCCGCCACGGGTCGAAGACCACGGCCGACTGCCGGTTCTGCAGCAGGTGCAGGCTCAGCACGAGTTCCCACAGCGGATCGGCGTCCGGCGCCACCCGCAGCCGTACCGAGTCCTCACGTCCGAATGCGATCCGCAGCATGGTTCCCCCGAGTCATGTCGCGTCCGTGCCCGGGCGGCGCCGGCGGGCCGGTCCACCCGGGGATCGTACGGAATCGCCGCGCCACGCGGGCGGGGGCCGCGGCGGGGGGGGCGGGGGGGGGGGGGGGCGGGGG
>NZ_JAEIMH010000030.1:18271-69764 GCF_016464295.1 Streptomyces sp. N35
GCGGGCCCGCCCCCGCGGCCCACGGTGGGGAGCCGCGCCGCCCGGGGGCCCCAGCGGGCGGGGGGCCGGCCGGACGTGGTGGTCCGTGCGGCACTCCTTCCGGCTGTCTTCGCGCTGATGTCCAAGATCGCGTACGACCACTGGGGGTGAAGTCGCACGATGGGGGAAGAGGACCGCGGGGGAGCGCTCCCCATGACGGCGCGTGACGATTAATGGCCTGATCGGTCCACTCCCTCTTCCCGCATCACGCTCTGTGCGGGACGCTCCCCTAGGTCCTGTCTTCGGACTCCCGCCTGCCGCGCGACGACGGGGGTCCGAAGACAGGACCTGGGTGAACACACCACAGCGAGGAGGCACCAAGTGGTCGACGCGGATCAGACGTTCGTCATCGTCGGAGGCGGTCTCGCCGGAGCGAAGGCGGCCGAGACCCTCCGCGCCGAAGGGTTCACAGGGCGCGTGATACTGCTCTGCGACGAACGCGACCGGCCGTACGAACGCCCGCCCCTGTCGAAGGGTTTCCTGCTCGGCAAGGAGGAGCGCGAGAGCGTCTTCGTGCACGAGCCCGCCTGGTACGCGCAGGCCGACGTCGAGCTCCACCTCGGCCAGGCCGTCGTCGCGATCGACCGCGAGCGCCACGAGGTGCGCCTGGGCGACGGCACCGTCGTCGGCTACGACAAGCTGCTGCTCGCCACCGGCGCCGAACCCCGCCGCCTGGACATCCCCGGCACCGACCTCACCGGAGTGCACCACCTGCGCCGGCTCGCCCACGCCGAGCGGCTCAAGGGCGTCCTCGGACAGCTCGGCCGCGACAACGGGCATCTGGTGATCGCCGGCGCGGGCTGGATCGGCCTCGAAGTGGCCGCCGCCGCCCGCGGGTTCGGCGCCGAGGTCACCGTCGTGGAACCCGAACCGACCCCGCTGCACGGCGTCCTCGGGCCCGAACTCGGCGGTGTCTTCGCGCAGCTGCACAGCGAGCACGGAGTGCGTTTCCACTTCGGCGCCAAACTCACCGAGATCGTCGGCCAGGACGGCCTGGTCCTCGCGGCCCGCACCGACGACGGCGACGAGCACCCCGCGCACGCCGTGCTCGCCGCGATCGGCGCGGCCCCGCGCACCGCGCTCGCCGAGGCCGCGGGCCTGGCCCTGGCCGACCGCGCGCACGGCGGCGGCATCGCGGTCGACGCCTCGCTGCGGACCTCGGACCCCGACATCTTCGCGGCCGGCGACGTGGCCGCCGCCCAGCACCCCCTCCTGAACACCCGCCTGCGCGTCGAGCACTGGGCCAACGCCCTCAACGGCGGACCCGCCGCCGCCCGCGCGATGCTCGGCCGCACGGTGACGTACGACCGGGTCCCCTATTTCTTCTCCGACCAGTACGACATGGGCCTGGAGTACTCGGGCTGGGCGCCCCCGGGCTCGTACGACCAAGTCCTGATCCGCGGGGACGCGATGAAGCGGGAGTTCATCGCCTTCTGGCTCTCCGACGGCAAGGTCCTCGCCGGGATGAACGTGAACGTATGGGATGTAACGGATCCCATCCAGCAGCTCATCCGCACAGGGATCCAAGTGGACCAGGAACGCCTCGCCGACCCGACGACCCCACTCGAATCCCTCCTGGAGGAGTGAGCCGGGACTGTCACTGGCGACCCGTAGACTTCATGCGTGGCAGGCAGGATCAATGACGAGGACGTGAAGGCGGTACGGGACGCGGTCCCGATCGACGCCGTGGTGTCCGAGTACCTGCAGCTGCGCAATGCGGGCGGCGGAAACCTGAAGGGTCTCTGCCCCTTCCATGACGAGAAGTCGCCGTCCTTCCAGGTCAGCCCGAGCAAGGGGTTCTTCCACTGCTTCGGCTGCCAGGAGGGCGGCGACACCATCACGTTCGTGATGAAGATCGACCACCTCACCTTCTCGGAGGCGGTCGAGCGTCTCGCCGGCCAGGCGGGCATCACCCTGCGGTACGAGGAGGGCGGGTACAACCCGTCCCATCAGCGCGGAGAGCGGATCCGCCTGGTCGAGGCGCACAAGATCGCCGCGCAGTTCTACGAGGAGCAGCTGGCCACCAGTCCCGAGGCCGAGATCGGCCGGGTCTTCCTCGCCGAGCGCGGCTTCGACCAGGCCGCCGCCCAGCACTTCTCGGTCGGGTACAGCCCGGCGGGCTGGGACCACCTCACCCGCTATCTGCGCGGCAAGGGCTTCTCCGACAAGGAGCTCATCACCTCCGGCATCTCCCAGGAGGGCCGCCGCGGCCCCATCGACCGCTTCCGCGGCCGTCTGATGTGGCCGATCCGCGATATCGGCGGCGAGGTCGTCGGCTTCGGCGCGCGCCGGCTGCGCGAGGACGACAACGGTCCGAAGTACCTCAACACCCCCGAGACCGCGATCTACAAGAAGTCGCAGGTCCTGTACGGGATCGACCTGGCCAAGAAGGAGATCGCGAAGTCTTCGCGGGCGGTCGTGGTCGAGGGCTACACCGACGTCATGGCCTGCCATCTCGCGGGCGTCCCGACCGCCATCGCCACCTGCGGTACGGCCTTCGGCTCCGACCACATCAAGATCCTCAGGCGTCTGCTGATGGACAACGGGAGCGCCCGCGTGATCTTCACCTTCGACGGCGACGCGGCCGGCCAGAAGGCGGCCCTGCGCGCCTTCGAGGACGACCAGAAGTTCGCCGCGGAAACGTTCATCGCCATCGCCCCCGACGGCATGGACCCCTGCGAGCTGCGCCTGGCCAAGGGCGACGACGCGGTGGCGGACCTGGTGCAGCCCCGCACCCCGCTCTTCGAGTTCGCGCTGCGCCAGATCGTCTCCCGCTATGACCTGGAGACCCCGGCCGGCCGCGCCGCCGCCCTCGACGAAGCGGCCCCCGTCGTCGCCCGGATCAAGAACACCGGCGCGCAGCACGAGGTCGCCGTCCAGCTGGCCGGCATGCTCGGCATCCTGGACACCCAGTTCGTCGTCAAGCGCGTCGCCCAGCTCGCCCGCTGGTCCCGCGACAAGGGCGGCCGCCCCCAGAACGACCGGCGCCCGCAGCAGTCGTACGAGGAGACGCCCAACCGGCCCGCGTCCGGCGCGCCCCTGAACCTGCGCAACCCGGCCTACGCCACCGAACGCGAGCTCCTCAAACTCGCCCTCCAGCGCCCCGAGTTGGTCTCCCCGGCCTTCGACGCGTACGGGGTGGACGAGTTCACCGCCCCGCCCTACGCCGCCGTACGCCAGGCGATCATGGAGGCGGGCGGCGCCGAGTACGGCATGCAGGACTCCCAGGCCTATCTCGTACGGGTCCGTGAGGCGGCCCCCGACGACGCAGTCCGTGCGATGGTCACCGAGCTCGCGGTCGAGGCGATCCTGCGCCGCACCGTCGACGAGAACTACGCGGGCGAACAGCTGGTCTGGGTGCGCCGCCGCGCCGTCGACCGCCGTATCCGTGATGTCCAGGGCTCCCTGGCCCGTCTCGGCCAGCACGCCGACCCGTCGAAACTCGCCTCCGTACAGGAGGAGTTGATGGTGCTCCAGCGCTACAACCGGGCGCTGCAGGACCGGGGCGCCGCCGCCCTCTGACCGGCCCGGCAGGCTCAACTCCCGTTGCCGAGGCCACTGTTCGAACCCGATCGGAATGAACCGAACCGGTATACGAGTTTGTTCTGCGGGTAACCGACCGGTCACGGACCGGACTCAAAAAGTCACCGCACGCCCCTCGTGGCGGCAGTGTGTCGTACTCCACACTGGGTGCGGTGCCTGAGTCCTCGGAGCGCGGCAGGACCACCGGGCGTGGGCCCGAAACCCCCGCGGATCCGCTCACAGATCACGGGACACACGGCGGCGTGGCCGTCGGTGCAGTCCCCGACGTACCGCTGCCTCTAGCCCCCGAAGCGGCAGCGATCACCCTGGAGGTCGCCCCGGTGCAGACCCAGACCCAGACATTGAGCAAGTCCGGTACGCAGAACGGCATCCAGCCCACCCCGGACCCGACCGAACTCATCGCCGCCGTCCCCGCGCAGAGCCGCTCCGCCCACCACCCCGAAGCCGCCGAAGAGACCGAACTGCCGGAGCCGCCCGAGCGGCGGCCCGCACGTGCGGAGACCGGCGGCCCCTCGTCCGATCTGTTCCGCCAGTACTTACGCGAGATCGGCCGCATCCCCCTGCTCACCGCGGTCGAGGAGGTCGATCTCGCGCGGCGCGTCGAGGCCGGTCTCTTCGCCGAGGAGAAGCTCCTCACCACACCCGACCTGGACTCCCAACTCGCCCTCGACCTGGACAAGCTGGTCGTGATGGGCCGGATGGCCAAGCGCCGTCTCATCGAGGCCAACCTGCGCCTGGTGGTCTCGGTCGCCAAGCGGTACGTGGGCCGCGGACTGACCATGCTCGATCTCGTCCAGGAAGGAAACCTGGGCCTGATCAGGGCGGTCGAGAAGTTCGACTACGCGCGCGGCTACAAGTTCTCGACGTACGCGACCTGGTGGATCCGCCAGGCCATGTCCCGTGCGCTCGCCGACCAGGCCCGCACCATCCGCGTGCCGGTGCATGTCGTCGAGCTCATCAACCGCGTCGTCCGCGTGCAGCGGCGCATGCTCCAGGAGCGCGGCTACGAGCCGACACCCGAAGAAGTCGCCCACCACCTCGACCTGCCCGCCGAACGCGTCAGCGAAGTGCTGCGCCTCGCGCAGGAACCGGTCTCGCTGCACGCGCCCGTCGGCGAGGAGGACGATGTCGCACTCGGTGATCTGATCGAGGACGGCGACGCGACCTCGCCCGTCGAATCGGCCGCGTTCCTGCTGCTCCGCGAGCACTTGGAGGCCGTGCTCTCCACGCTCGGCGAGCGCGAACGCAAGGTCGTGCAGCTGCGCTACGGCCTCGCGGACGGCCGCCCGCGCACCCTGGAGGAGATCGGCCGGATCTTCGGCGTGACCCGCGAACGGATCCGCCAGATCGAGTCGAAAACCCTCAACAAGCTCCGCGACCACGCCTTCGCGGACCAGCTCAGGGGCTATCTGGACTGAACCGGGGCGTCCCGGCCGACCGCGACGCCCCCTGACCGGGGACTACCAGGATCGATCGGCGTGACCGGCACGATAGGGCACGAGCCGCGGCACCCACCCGCGCACAGCGACCCGGTAGTCCTCGTACTCCTGGCCGAACTGCTCGCGCAGCTTGGGCTCTTCGTAGCCGATCACGAACGCGGCCATGACCGCCCAGGCGGCGATCGCGTAGCCGAGCAGCACCGGCCGGGCGAGCACCAGGCCCTGCGCCAGGATCACGGCGGTCACGGCCACGTACATCGGATTGCGCACATGGCGGTACGCGCCCGTCACCACCAGATGTGCGGTGGGCGCGACCGGTGCGGGGGTGCCGAGCCCGTGCAGGGCGAAGCGCGCGAAGGCGTGCAGCAGCAGCGCCGCCGATACGCCGAGAAGCGCCCAGCCGGCCACCCGGACCGGCCCCCACCAGGGCCCGCCCGCACTCCATCCGGTGGGCAGCCACGGCACGAGTCCGGCCACGCTGCCCGGCGCCACCACGAAGAAGGCCGGGCTGGCCGCGGGGGCCCCACCCTTGCGCATACTCCAAGAGTGCGGCGCCGACGACAGCGCGGTCCAGCCTTCCGCAGGACTCGGCCGACCCGGACCCGCCGACCAGGACTTACTCGACCTCGGCGACCGCCTCCGCGAACTGTGCCTTGTACAGCCGCGCATACGCGCCGTCGGCCGCCAACAGCGCGTCATGTGTGCCCTGTTCGACGATCGAGCCGTTCTCCATCACCAGGATCGTGTCCGCGTCCCGGATCGTGGAGAGCCGGTGCGCGATCACGAAGGACGTACGGCCGTGCGCGAGGCGGGCCATCGCCTTCTGGATCAGGACCTCGGTACGGGTGTCGACCGAACTGGTCGCCTCGTCGAGGACCAGGATCACCGGGTCGGACAGGAACGCCCGTGCGATGGTGATCAGCTGTTTCTCACCGGCGCTGACCCCCGTGCCCTCGTCGTCGATCACCGTGTCGTAGCCCTCGGGCAGCGTCCGGACGAACCGGTCCGCGTGCGCCGCACGGGCCGCGTCCTCGATCTCCTCGCGCGTGACGTCCTTCGGCGCCCCGTACGCGATGTTCTCCGCGATCGTGCCGCCGAACAGCCAGGTGTCCTGGAGCACCATGCCGATCCCGGAACGGAGTTCGTCCCGCGACATCTTGGCGATGTCGACCCCGTCGAGCGTGATCCGTCCACCCGTCACCTCGTAGAACCGCATCAGCAGATTCACGAGCGTGGTCTTGCCGGCGCCGGTCGGCCCGACGATCGCGACCGTGTGCCCGGGTTCCACGCACAGGGACAGGTCCTCGATGAGCGGCTTGTCCTCCTCGTAGCGGAAGGAGACCTGCTCCAGGGAGACCCGGCCCTCCAGACGCGCAGGACGCTCGCCGGGCTGAGGATCGGCCGACTGCTCGTCCGCGTCGAGGAGTTCGAAGATCCGCTCGGCCGAGGCGACCCCGGACTGCACCAGATTCGCCATCGACGCGACCTGCGTCAGCGGCATCGAGAACTGCCGTGAGTACTGGATGAACGCCTGCACGTCACCGATCGACAGCGAACCGGACGCGACCCGCAGACCGCCCACCACCGCCACGAGCACGTAGTTGAGGTTCGAGATGAAGAACATCAGCGGCTGCATCGCCCCGCTGTTGAACTGCGCCTTGAACGAGGCCTCGTAGAGCGCGTCGTTCTGCTCCGCGAACTGCTGCGCCGACTCGTCCTGGCGGCCGAACACCTTCACCAGGTTGTGCCCGGTGTACATCTCCTCGACGTGCGCGTTGACCTTGCCGGTCGACTTCCACTGCTGCACGAAGTGCGGCTGCGAGCGCTTGCCGATCGTCTTCGCCACGACGAACGACAACGGCACGGTGATCAGCGCCACGAGCGCGAGCAGCGGCGAGATCCAGAACATCATCACCAGGACACCGACGATGGTGAGCAGCGAGTTCACCAGCTGCCCCATGGTCTGCTGCAGCGTCTGCCCGATGTTGTCGATGTCGTTGGTCGCCCGGCTCAGGACCTCACCGCGCTGCCGCTTGTCGAAGTACGACAGCGGAAGCCGCGACAGCTTCGCCTGCAGGTCCTCGCGCATCCGGTAGACCGTCATGTTCACGGCCCGGTTCACAAGCCGCGTCGCCACCGCCATCAAGGCGCCGGCGATCAGGAACACGATCAGCGCGAACAGCAGCGTCTCGCCGACGGCGTCGAAGTCGATGCCCTTGCCCGGCGTGAAGTCCATCCCGGACAGCATGTCCGCCTGGCCGCCGTCACCGCTCGCCCGCATCTGCGCGAGCACTTCGTCCTTGGTGGCGCCCTCGGGCATATCGCGTCCGACGATGCCCGCGAAGATCAGGTCGGTGGCGTGGCCGAGGATCTTCGGGCCCACCACGGACAGGCCCACGCTCAGCATGACCGCGACGATCATCGCGTACATCGTCCAGCGCTCCGGCTTGAACTGCGCGAGCAGCCGCTTGCCCGAGTTCTTGAAGTCCATGGAGCGCTGGTCGGGCCCGCCTCCGGCCATCATGCGTCCTGCCGGCCCCGCCATCAGGCAGCCTCCGCTTCCGTGAGCTGGGAGAGCACGATCTCTCGGTACGTCCCGTTGTCCCGCATCAGTTCGTCATGCCGTCCCACCCCGACGACACGGCCCTCGTCGAGCACCAGGATCCGGTCGGCGTCGCGGATGGTGGAGACCCGCTGGGCCACGATCACCACGGTCGCCTCGGAGGTCTCGCGCGCGAGCGCCGACCTCAGGGCCGCGTCCGTCGCGTAGTCGAGCGCCGAGAACGAGTCGTCGAAGAGGTAGATCTCCGGCCGCTGCACCAGCGTCCGCGCGATCGCGAGCCGCTGCCGCTGACCACCCGAGACGTTCGTCCCGCCTTGCGCGATGGGCGCGTTGAGCCCGTTCTCCAGCTTCCGTACGAAGTCCGCCGCCTGCGCGACCTCGAGCGCGTGCCACAGCTCCTCGTCACTCGCGTCCGGATTGCCGTACCGCAGATTCGTCGCCACGGTCCCGGAGAACAGATACGGCTTCTGCGGCACGAGACCGACGGTCTTCGCCAGCAACCGCGGCTCCAGCGTGCCCACATCGACCCCGTCCACCAGGACCTCGCCCTCGGTGGCGTCGTACAGCCGCGGTACGAGCCCGAGCAGCGTGGACTTGCCGGAGCCCGTCGACCCGATCACCGCCGTCACCTCACCGGGCCGGGCGACCAGGGAGACCGCCTTGAGCACCGGCTCCTCGGCGCCCGGGTAGCGGAAGCCCGCGTCCCGGATCTCCAGATGGCCGTGGCGCCTGAGCTCCCGCACCGGATCCTTCGGCGGCACCACACTCGACTCGGTGTCCAGCACCTCCGAGATCCGCTCGGCGCAGACCTCGGCGCGCGGCACCATCATGAACATGAACGTGGCCATCATCACGCTCATCACGATCTGCATCAGATACGCGAGGAACGCCGTCAGCGCCCCGATCTGCATCCCGCCGCTGTCGATCCGGTGCGCACCGAACCACACCACGGCGATCGACGAGATGTTCACCGTCGTCATGACGATCGGGAACATCAGCGCGAGCAGCCGGCCGGTCCCGAGCGAGACCTCGGTCAGCTCCTCGTTGGACTTCCTGAACCGGTCCTTCTCATAGCTGTCCTTCACGAAGGCCCTGATCACCCGGTTGCCGGTGATCTGCTCGCGCAGCACCCGGTTCACGGTGTCGAGCTTGACCTGCATGGTGCGGAACAGCGGCCGCAGGCGGCGCACGATCAGCGAGACGGCGATCCCGAGCACCGGCACGACCGCGACCAGGATCGCGGAGAGCGGTACGTCGAGGGAGAGCGCCATCACGATGCCGCCGACGCACATGATCGGCGCCGAGGCCATCAGCGTGAACGCCATCAGGACCAGCATCTGCACCTGCTGGACATCGTTCGTGGTGCGGGTGATCAGGGACGGCGCCCCGAAGTACCCCACTTCGCGGGCCGAGAACGACTGCACCCGGTCGAAGATCGCGGCCCGTACGTCACGGCCGAGGGCCGCGGCGGTCCGTGCGCCGTAGAACACGGCGCCGATGTTGCACACCACCTGCACCACGGTGATCCCGATCATCACGGCACCGAAGGTCAGGATGTAGCCCGTGTCCCCGGCCACGACACCGTTGTCGATGATGTCCGCGTTGAGGGTGGGCAGGTAGAGCGTGGCGCAGGTCTGCAGGAACTGCAGCAGCACCAGGAGCGCTATGGGCTTTTTGTACGGAGCGAGATGTTCCCGCAGGAGTCGTATGAGCACGCGATACCTATCGCAGTAGCCGGAGGCAACGTTTCAGTCACCGCCATCCTGCGACACTCCACCGGCCGGAGCTCAACCCAATTACTCAAGCGTGGGTCAAGAAACCCCGCCCGCCCCCGAGCCCAGGCCTCGGACCCGCTCAGACCTTCAAGGACCCGAAAGCCTCCGGATGGGTCTGCTCCCGCACCGTCGTGTACTGCTGGCGCACGGCCTGCCCCACGGCGAGCTCCTCACCGGGCTCGAAGACCTGCGTCGCCGCACCCTGCCAGGCCGGGGGAGCGGACGGATGCAGCTTGCCCTCGTGCACCCCGAGCGCCCAGGCCGCCTGCCGGGCCGCGCCGATCGCCGCATAGTCCGCGGGCTGCGGCACGACGACCTGCGCACCGAGCAGCATCGGGGCGGCGGCCTGTACGGCGGGCAGCTCGGCGGCAGCGCCGAGCAGGAACACCCGCCGGACCTCGACGCCGCGCGCCCGCAGCACACCGAGCGCGTCCGCGAGCGAGCACAGCATGCCCTCGAACGCGGCCCGCGCCAGATGCTCCGGCTTCATCGACTCACGCCGCAGCCCGTGCAGCGTGCCCGCGGTGTGCGGCAGCTGCGGCGTCTTCTCGCCCTCCAGGTACGGCAGCAGTACGAGACCGTGCGCGCCGGGCGTCGACTTCAGCGCCAGCTCGGACAGGCCCTCCAGATCGGTGGAGAGCAGATCGGCGGTGCCGCGCAGCGCCCGTACGGCATTGAGCGTGTGCACCACCGGAAGGTGCATGCCGGTCGCATCGGCGAGCGAGGTGATCATCCCGGTCGGGTCGACAAGGGCCTCGTGGTGCACGGCCATCACGGACCCGGAGGCCCCGAGCGACACGACGGCGTCACCGACCCCGATCCCGAGCCCGAACGCGGCCGCCATGGTCTCGCCGGTCCCGGCCGAGATCAGCAGCCCCTCGGGCGTCGTCCCCGCGGCCTCGGCCGGGCCGAGCACCTCGGGCAGCGCGGTCTGGTGGCCGAGCGCCAGCTCGACGAGATCCGGGCGGTACGAGGAGGTCGCGGCCGACCAGTAACCCGTACCGGAAGCACCACCGCGGTCGGCGGTCCTGCGGGCGGGCCGCCCGAGCAGCTGCCACACCAGCCAGTCGTGCGCCTGCATCACGGACGCCACACGCTGCGCGGCCTCGGACTCGCTGCGCGCGAGCCAGCGCAGCTTCGTCACGGGGTGCTGAGCCGCCGGCACACAGCCCACGGCTTCGGCCCAGGCCTCCCGCCCGCCGAGACCGTCGATCAGATCCGCCGCGGCGACCTGCGCCCGCTTGTCCCCGCCGACCAGTGCGGGACGCACGGTGTTGCCGTGCGAGTCCAGCGCCACCAGCGCGTTCTGCTGGGCGGAGACCCCGATGGCCTGCACCCCTTCGAGCAGCCCTCCGGCCGCGGCCTCACCGAGGCTGAGCAGCCAGGCCTGCGGATCGACATCGGAGGGCTTGCCCTCCAGCGGATGCGGGGCATAGCCCTGCCTGATCACGGCACCGGTGTCGGTGTCGCAGACCACGATGCGTGTGAACTCGGAAGAGCTGTCCAGCCCGGCGACTATCCCCATGCGGTGAAGTTTGCCCTACGCGGCGGGGGTGGCGACGGGCCGGAGTGTGATGTTCGCGGCAGTCGAGGTCACGGCGCGACGGAGCCCGGGGCGCCGATGTGCCGGCCGGCGCCCCGGGCTCCGTCGTGGACCTCAGGTGTTGCTCGTACCCCAGTCGTCCTCGGCCCCGCCGCGGGACTTCTCGCGCAGCGAGCGCACCCGGTCCGCGACCGAGTCCGGCATCTTGTCGCCGACCTTCTCGCTCACCGACGCGAAGGCCTTGCCGGCCACCTCGCGGCCGCTCTGGGCGGCCGACTCGACGGTGTTGCGGACGGCGGGGTTCTGCGCGATCTGGCGGGCCGACTTCTTCAACTGCTCGTAGCGCTCGCGGCCCGCACGGGTGCCGATCACGTACCCGAGGGCCAGTCCGGCGACGAACGTGAGCTTGTAACGCATGGCTGCCACCCTTTCGTAGCGTCCGGTCTTAGCGCCCCTACCCGGAACCGATTGGCGGAGCACCCCCCTGCTTGCGCTAATGTATGTGTCGCAGCGAGCACACGCCGCCCCGGGAACACCCAGGTAGGTGAGCTTGTTGCAGACGAGGCATTCCCCTGTAGCTCAATTGGCAGAGCAGCCGGCTGTTAACCGGCAGGTTACTGGTTCGAGTCCAGTCGGGGGAGCTCGATCTCCTGTAGCTCAATTGGCAGAGCAGCCGGCTGTTAACCGGCAGGTTACTGGTTCGAGTCCAGTCGGGAGAGCAGCCGGAAAGGGACCCCTTGAGGGTCCTTTTTCATGCCCGCGGGAACCGACCGGTCCGGATGCAAGTCCTGTGCAGATGTGGACCGTCGTCCGCAGCTCAGGGCAGAGCAGGCCATCCGGCGCGGGAGATCGTATGACCGGCTATGCTGCGGCAGACGGCGCGTACATGTGTACGCGACACGCCGCTAAGGGGCGGTAGCTCAGCCGGTTAGAGCAGCGGACTCATAATCCGTCGGCCGTGGGTTCGAGTCCCACCCGCCCCACCATGTGTTGCCCTTGCAGGAACGTTTTAAGCAGGACACACACGGAAGCCCCCATCGTTGTGGGGGCTTTTCTCGTGCCCTGAAGATCGTTAGCTCAGCCGGTGCTCAACCGAAGTGCAGTCGATCACGCTCGGGGCCGTGGAACCGGCCTCAGGCCCGTGCTGTGACGAGCAGCGTGCCGATGTGGCCAGGCTTCGGGGCGTCCAGCACGCAGGCCTCGGCCGTGGTGAAGCCGGCCCTGAGCAGGTGCCGCTCCCACACCGCGGGCTTGTAGCTGTACCGGTAGGTAAACATCGCCTTCCCGGCGAAGCCGCCCTTGTACATGCCCTGAGGCCCGTAGGCGCCCGGGATGGCCGGCGGCTGCGAGAAGACGAACCGGCCGCCCGGAGTGAGGCGCTCACGGACGAGCGGGAAGAGCCGGGACGGGTCGGTGAACCAGGCGCACCCGAAGATCGAGTAGGCGGAGTCATAGGTCCTGGTGTCCTCGGCCAGGACGTCGAGGACCTCGCCGCACACGAATTCCGCCCCGGTGTGCCCCCACCGCTCGGTGACCTTGTCCACCATCACTGGGGACAGGTCGATACCGCGGGCCTTCACGCCGGAGCCGGCCAGGCAGGCGAGCGCGCGGCCCGTACCGCATCCGAGCTCCAGAACACTCCCTGGATTGCCGAGCAGCTCGGGGCCGGGGCCGTGGCCGGCGTACTGCGTCCAGTGGAAGACGGGTTCGGCATCGGGGTCGAACGCGGTCGCGGCGTAGGTGTCCCACAGTTCGGTCTCGGCGGCGATGTCGTGAGGTACGGGCACAGTGCAGTCCTTCGGCGGGGCAGGGGGCTGCCCCCGCGCTCGTCGAGCGGCGCGGGGGCAGCAGCGTAGTGGCGGTCAGTGGCTGTCGGGGGCCTTGTTGTCGCACGGGGAGCAGTCGGCTCCGTCGACGGCCCAGAGGTCTTCGCTGGGCTCGAACCCCTGGCCGCGGATGACGTCCACGGTGCGCAGCACGAGCCCGTCTGTGCGGCGCTGTACGAGCGGTGCGTGATGCTTGTAGCCGCCGCCGCGCTTGCTGTTGTAGGCCTCGCAGAACGCGAAGTACACGGGTGAGTCGAGGATGATCTGGTGGACGCCCAGGTCGACGATCTTCCCTACGCCGATGTGCAGGTCGGGCCGCTCCATCGCGGTCATCAGGTACATCACGGCGTTGCCGAGGATCTCCTCTGCCCACGAGCGGGTCAGCATGTTGTCCCGCATGAGCAGCGCGACCTCGCGGTCCCACAGGTCGCCGTCATTGCCCGGCGCGTCCAGGACGTTGTACGTGCACTCCTTCACGTGCGGGCGCACGGCGTTGAGCAGGGTGCGCGGATCCCGAGTGGCGGTCCGCGTCTGCGCTTCGGCCATGATGGTCATGTGGTTCCCCTTCTCGATGGGCTCGTGGTGCTCAGGCTCAGGTACGGGGGCAGGGACGCGCGTGGCTGTAGTTGACCAACGGCGCCCCGGATGCGCGGTCGTGGGCGTGGACGACATAGGGCTGACCGGGCTTGATGTGCTTCTGGCAGCGGCAACAGATCACCGTGTCCTCCCGGTGGTGCCGCACGACGGGCAGGCCCGCGGAAACCAGGACAGGACAAGGTCGAGAACCCGCCTCGGGCGCTGGCCGAGGTCGAGGGCCGTCCCGTTGTCCAGGGCCACGCCACACCACACGCACGCCTGGCCGCGGACCTGCTGCTGACTGAGGCCGCCGAGTTTCGGCAGGGGCTGTGGTCGGGTTCTGGTCGTCATCGCGCGCCTCCGAAGAGTGGCCCGCCCGGCCGTGCGCGGCATGTGCATGGGCGGAGTGCTGGGGCTGCCGCTGGTCACAACGCTAGGAATGTGGTGTGCGCCACTTCCAGCGATGTGCACCGATGTTCACGACAATCGCCGCTTCAGCGACGTGGCGAGTTCGCTCCCTTGACCCACCACCTCGAACGATCGACGGTGGTGTACATCCGTGCACACTAGGAGCGTCGGAGGCGACCATGGCACTACGGTTCATCGGGATCGACCCCAACACCGGCCAAGGCGAAAGCCCCACCGTGTGGGTCGACGAGCAGAAGAACGAACTGGTCATCCAGGGATGGAAGCCCGGCCCGGAACTCAAAGCGGAATGCTCCGCGTTCGAAGCCCCGGGACACGCCAAGGGCATCCCAGACCACGAAGCCGTAGTCCGTATCCCGGCCCGCATGGTGCCGATCCTCAGGAGGGCCTGCGATGCCGCAGAACGTACCGAGCTTCGCTGAACTCCTCGACGGAGCACGGCACTCGGCCGTCCATCTGGAGATGCGGGACGCCTATGGCGTCGACAACGAAGCCGAGGACTTCGCGCACTGGAAGCGCACCGGGGAAACCGACACCGACCCCAACTCGGCCTACTGGACGCCGTGGGTGGAGCTGATCCGCCGTACTGTCGCCCGCGGCGTGGCCGTGCGCCGCGCCCGCATCGTGTCCGAACCGGTCAGCGACTACATCCGGTACGAGCATGCGAGCACCGTCGTGAACGTGGTCGCCGGCGAACAGGTCCGGTGGCTGCCGCGTCGCAGCGCCTCGGACATCGCCCTGCCCGGGAACGACTTCTGGCTTATCGACCAACGCCTCATCCGCTGGAACCACTTCACCGGGGACGGAGCATCAGGCGGCGGCGAGATCAGCGAGGATCCGGCCGCGGCGAAGCTGTGCGCCGACGCCTTCGAGACGGTGTGGGAACGAGCGATCCCGCACAACGAGTACAAGATCAGCTAGCGCGGAAGGCGTACAGGTCAGCTCATGCCCGTCTCTCCATCGTCGTCGGCCCAGGCCGCGCGCGAACGAGTCGCCCAACGACTCCACGAACTACGCGCCGACGCGGGCCTCACTGGGACTGAGCTGGCCCTACGCTGCGGCTGGAGCCACCCGAAGACCTCGCGTATCGAGAACGCCCGAACCCCGCCCACACCTGACGACATAAGGGCGTGGTGCCGCGCGTGCGAAGCCGAGGACCAGGCCGCGGACCTCATCGCCCAGTCCCGGGATGCCGAATCCCAGTACGTCGAATGGCGCCGCAAGGTCCGCGCCGGCCTCAAGCACCTGCAGACCAGCTACCTGCAGCTCCACCAGTCCACGCAGCTGTTCCGCGTCTACTCCGCCACCCTCATCCCCGGGCTGCTCCAGACCGAGGGCTACGCGGCCGCCGTCCTCGGCATCAGCGCCCAGTTCGCCGACCTACCCGTCGACGACAGCGCGGAGGCCGCGCGCGCCCGCGTCGACCGCTCCCGGATCATCCACGAGCCAGGCCACAAGTTCGTGCTCCTCGTCGAGGAGGCCGCGCTCAACTACCGGATCGGCGACGCCGACGCGATGGCCGCCCAGCTCGGCTACCTCCTCACCGCCGGCGCCCTGCCTCAGGTGTCGCTCGGGATCATCCCCACCGCGACGAGCGAACGGGCCCAGTGGCCTCGCGAGACGTTCCACATCTACGACGACACCCTCGTGTCCGTCGAGTTGGTGTCCGCCCGTGTACGCATCACGCAACCGTCCGAGCTCGCCCAGTACTTGAAGGCGTTCGAGCAGCTGCGCAGCATGGCTGAATATGGGGCTGGAGCGCGAGCACTCGTCCTGAAAGCGATCGAGGCTCTGCATTGACACCGCATAGCATCGCTCTGCTCAAGGGCAGTGATGTGGCATGGACTTGGGACTCCAGCGGGGGTTGGGATGAGCATCACGAGTCAGGTGCTGCCTCTTGTGGGCGTGGCGATCGGCGCGGCAGTCTCAGTGGTCGTATCGGCCTTGACCGAGCGTAATCGCTGGAGACGTCAGCAGTCGGTTCGGTGGGATGAGCGGCGTCTGAGCGCCTACGCGGAGTACGCCCACGCGGTCAAAGAACTCAGCAACCAGTACCGTCGGATGGCTAACGCGCGAGGCATCGCCACAGGGTCGCAGTCCCTGGAACCGACCGAGGCCGTGCTGGAGGCAGTCGCGGCGGCGGAGACGCGCCGCTCAGCGCTCTCCGAGTCCCTATGGCTACTCGGCGACGTCGACGCAAACACCGCAGCCGTCAAACTCAACCACGCGCTCTGGCACATCGAGTGGCTAGCATGCGGCGTTCCAACGACCGGGATCGCCACATGGGACGAGGCGTATCTCGAGTTCAGAGAGGCACACCACCAATTCCTGCTGGCAGCCAGGCGCGACCTTGGTGTCCAGGGGGCGCAGATTAGGCACGACATTCCCTGGCCCCCACCATGGCGTCCATCCGGCGCATCCGGTTCGGGCGGCTCCGGGCGCCCTTGACGGACTTGCTCTTGGGCGGCATGCAGGCAGTCGGCATGACGAAACGGCCTTCACCACCCGAAGGCAGTGAGGGCCGTCATGAGTCACCGAGCGAAGAGCGCCACGGCACCGGTGGCGGTGCCGGCGACTCCGGCGAGGACACCGATGGTGGGCATGGGCCAGCGGGCGCGTTCGAGGGTGCGGATCCTGCTCTCGTGGTCCTGTACGTCCTGCCGGATGTCCTTGGCCTCGTCGAGGAAGCTGTCCACCTTCGATTCGATCCGGCCGACCGTCTGAGCCAGGTCTCTCACCTCCTGGTACATCTGGCTGTTGCTGATGTAGACGCCAGGCTCTGGGGTTGTCATTTGCCGTCCTTGCTGGACTTGTTGGGCACCGCCCAGGTGAAGCCGAGCGCGGCCGGCACGGTGACGGGCGCGGACCAGCCCTCGGCGGCCGAGATGGTGTCGTCGGTGACCGCGACCGACAGGGAGCCGGCGGCTGCGGCGAGCGCGGACACGATCGCCTTGGGTTTCGGGGCGGACGAACTTGCCCATCAGCTGCTCCGGTCCCCGATGACCCTCAACGTCAGTTCGCCGCCGAGAGGCCGCGGCCGAACGCCTTGTCGTAAGTGACCTCGACCTCGGCGACGAAGAAGCACGGCGGGGTGATGGCGTCCGGCGTGTAGCCGGTGCTCGTCAACTTCGCAGTGCCCGCCGGCAGTACGACTGCCCGGGCCGCGTCCGCGATGGCGTCCCGGATGAGGGAAATCTGCATGGGCGCCCCGTCCCGCAACCTTCATGTGGCTACGTGAGTCGTAGTTCGCGTGACCAAGAGACCGCAGTTGCGACGTGCCTGTGTGGCCCTGCTGATCAGCGCTGGAGTGGTGCTCTCTGCGTCAGGATGCGGACCAGAAGAGCGCACGCTCGTCGCGGTGTACGTCGACGAGCGCGGTAGCGCGCAGGCACTCATCCGCCCCTGCGACGACGAGGGGCGAGTGCGCGGCCCATGGCTCAGAGGGTTGCCCCCGGAGACACCCGAACAGGCAACGGCGGACGGTGAAACGCGGGACAGGGAGCAGGAAGAGAACTGGGTCGGGTGGCGTGCCCGCGGAGTCCATACGGCCGCAGATGTCCCGCTCTTCTCCCCGCTTGAGGGCTGGAAGGCTGAGACCCGAGGCCCCCAGATCCTGCGACCGGGATACGACTACCTGCTGACCATCGGTGACCCAGGTGACAGCTATGTGTACAACGGCACCGTGACCTTCGACGCCAGAGAGCTCGCACGGTTGAGTCCCGGCAAGGTCCTGACCGGCGACGGCCCCATGAGCAGGGACGCATTCGAGCAGCGTGCTCAGGATGAGTGCTGAGCGTTCAGCCGGAGGCAGGCAGTACGAAGTGCTTCACGAGCGCGTACACATTGGGGTCGATGCGTGACAGGCGCACCACGCCCCACTCGGCGGAGCCGGTCACACCTTCCGGGAAGTCCTTACGCCGGGACAGGCGCGCGGCCTGGATCAGCGTGGCCCGCACGACCTCGTCGGGCACGGTGGGCCAGCCCCACCGCGCCGTGACGCGCACCCGCGTAGTGCCGCCGCCCCAACCACCGGACAGGCGCAGGAACGAGGTCACCGGGCACCCGTCGAGCAGCGCGTTGTCCGGGCCGGTCTCGTTGTCGGTGACGGCCGTCAAGGAGCCGGTCGTGCCGACCTCCACGACCATTCCGATGGTGTGGCCGATGTCGGGGACGAGCAGCCGTTCCCCGTCCGTGCCGCACTCGGTCTGTCCCGCCGTGCGGAACGTCCGCGCCACCGGCTCGTGTCCAGATAGAAGCGGCGCCCGGTGTCGCGGTCGATACCGCGCGAGGCTGCGGCCAGGGCCCGGGCCCGCCGCCAGCACCCCCGAGTTCTCGGTCATGTGCTGGACGAGCTGCCGGTAGAACGAGATCGGCACGGTGTTCGCGCCGGGGGCCGCGGTCAGCTTGGACAGGGTGCGCGCACTGAGCGGCATCGGACTGTCCGGCCGCACGTCGTAGGAGCGCCCGGCCTGTCCGGTCAGCCACGCGCGGACCTTCGCGGCCTCGCCCTCGGTGAACTCCTTGACGCGCGTCGATGCGATCGAGGTCGGAGTTGAGCCGCTGGTAGGTCTGTTCCTCCTCGGCGGACAGCTCCCGCTTGTCGGCCCCGGCGGTGTCGAGCAGCGCCTTGGCCCGCTCCCACACGTTCAGGCGGCGTTCCTGCAGCCGCTTGATGATCTCGGACATGTGCCCTCCTGGGCATGGCGAAGACACCCTCGGCGACAGGCCGGGGGGCCAGGGAAACGGGGTGGCGGGGGTGGGGTGCGCCCTGCCTCAGAAGGTGCGGTGCTGCATGAGCTCGGCGCGCCGCTGCCGTACCGACACGAGCGGGTGGGTGTCGCCCTGCCCGCCCTGTGCCTGGTGTGTTGTGCTGACCATCGCGCGCACAGCGTCGGCGAGCAGGTCGTCAGCGCCGTCACGTCGATAGCGATGGCCTGGCGGGGGTGTTCACCGGGGCGACGTCGACCAGGCGCCCGGACAGCAGGGTGCGCAGCGAGAACCCGTCGTCGCTTATCGCCCAGTCGTCCTCGAACGTGTAGAACGCGAACGAACTGCGCCGCACATCGCCGCGCTGGACCAGTTTTAAGCAGGAGCGACGTCAGGCCCCCACCTCCCGTGGGGGCCTTTTTCGTGCCGGGGGGCCGCCCCGGCGGTGGGGGGTGGCTGCCGCTGGGGGGGGCCGAGACTTTCGTCCAGATTTCGTCGGTGCCTCATGCTTTATGGTCTAAATGTCCGGAAAGTGACCTTTTAGGTATGAAGGAGATGTTGTGCCGGCTGCCACCACGCGCATTGCTCACGAGCTGCACGAGCACGAACTGCACGAACTGCACGAGCTGCCGGAGCGGCCGCACGAGCGGGAGCTGGACGACACCCCCATCCTTCAGATCATGGAGGGCGCCCCGCACGGCATCCTCATCGCCTCCGCCCTGCGGGGCGGGACCGCCCTGTACGCGAACGCCAGGCTCGGCGACATATTCGGCGCCCGGGTGGCGACCGGGCCCGGCGAGCTCTACGCCGCCTCGACGGCGATCTTCGACCGCAACGGCGAGCCCCTCGCGTTCGAGGATTCGCCGCTCGGGATCACGCTGCGCACCCGCCGCCCGGCCAGCGCCGAGCTGCAGTACCGGGTGCCTGGCGAGCCGGTGCGCTGGATGGACATCACCACCACTCCGCTGGACTGTCCTCGCCGGGGCCCGGTCGCGGTCGCGTACGTCCATGACATCTCCAGCCGCCGGCACGCCGCCCTGGAACTGGACGAGGCCAACCGCCGGCTCGGCCAGCAGCTGGACGATCTGACCTGGGTGCACCGGCTGACCGAGGAACTGACCGAGGGCGCCTCCCTCGAGGACACCCTGGCGCGTGTACTCGCGGAAGGCGCCCAGCTTCTGCACGCCGAATTCGGAGTGGCCCGCGTCCTTGACGAGCAGGGGCAGATGCGGACCCGTGCGGTCCACGGGGTACCGCCAGGCAAGCCCGAAATGCATCAGGCGCTGCAGGAGATCGGACCCCAGCACCTCCTGGTCGCGGACATCCTGTCCGAGGGCGGCAGCACCATCATCGAGGACGTCCTGAGCCACCCCTCGATCGGCCAGGAACTGCGTGACCTCGCCCTCAGCACCGGGTTCCGCGCGCTGTACGCGCTGGCGCTGCCCGGCGCCGGCGGCAAACCCGTGGCCGCGGTCGCCTGGGCGTTCGCGCAGGCGGGCAGGCCGACCTCGCGCCAGCGCCAACTCACCGAGACGTACTGCAGATTCGCCGGTCAGATCGCCGAGAACAACCATCTCTACGAGCGCGAACACACCATCGCGAGCACGCTCCAGCAGAGCATGCTGGCCCCCCGCCTCCCGGACGTGCCCGGGCTGCAGATCGCGGCCTGCAGTCTGCCCGGCGCCCAGGGCATGCAGGCCGGCGGCGACTGGTACGACGTGGTGGCGTTCGACGACGGCACCGCGGGGCTCGCACTCGGCGACGTGATGGGCAAGGGGCTCGGCGCCGCCGCCGCCATGGGGCAGATGCGGACCGCGTTGCGCAGCTACGCGCTGGTCGAGGGGCAGGACCCGGCCGCGGTCCTGACGGACCTCAACGCCCTGACCGTCGACATGAGCCTCACCGACATGGCGACCGTCCTCTACGCCCATATCGATCCGGCCGCGCGCCGCGCGGTCCTCGCCTCGGCCGGCCACTGCCCGCCGCTGCTCGTGGACGGCGAAGGGGCACGCTTCCTGCGCGCCGGACAAGGGGTGCCGCTCGGGGTCGTGGACGACTGGTCGGCGGAGCAGGAGGCGGTCGATCTGGCCCCGGGCAGCCTGCTGATCCTCTACACGGACGGCCTGGTGGAGCGCCGCGGCGAGGAACTCGGCGTCGGTCTCGAGCGGCTGCGGCAGTCCGCGCTCGCGGCCCCCACCGAAGTGGGCGAGCTGTGCGCCCGGCTGATGCGCGACTGTCTTGACGACGGAGTCGGCCCCGATGACGTGGCCATTCTCGCGGTGCGGCTGCGCTGAGCGCCGTATCGCCCGTATGCCGCGAGCTGCGGGAAGTACGTGACGCATCCAGTGGGTCCCAGGGCGCCGCACCCGCGTGTCCCAGTCCTGGAAACCGCAGGTCAGGGCATGGTCGGGGCATGCAGAGGCGACGATTCGGGGGCCGTGGCGGGGACTGGGCGGCCGTGGCGCTCGCCTTCCTCATCAGCCTGCCCAACACGCTGATCCGGCCCTGGGTGGACTGGACTCCGCTGTGGAGCTGGCCCCTCCTGGTGTCGGCGGCCGGCTCGCTGTTCCTGTTGGTGCGCCGCCGCCGGCCCGAGGTTCCGCTGCTCGCGGGCTTCGCGGTCCTGTTCCTGGCGCACGCCGACATCCTCGTGGCCTTCGCCCTCTACGCGGTGGGGCGCTACCGCACCCTGCGCACCACGCTCTGCTGGGTGGCCGTGGCCTTCCTGGTACGTGAGGCCTTCTTCGCCTACGTCGACATCCGCTACGCACCGTTCGACGACTGGGAGATGGTGCTCCTGACGATCCGGGCCTCCACCCTCGAGGTGGTCGCTCCGGCGGCGGCGGGCATCGTCGTACGCAACTACCGGGTCAGCGAACTCCTTGCCTCCCTGCGCGCCCAGATGCGGTACGAGGACGTACGGCGCGAGACGCTGCGTGAGGCCGAGCGGAAGGCGGCGAAGGAACGCCGCAGAGTGGCCCGCGACGCCCATGACCACATCGGGCACGAAGTGACGCTGATGGCGCTGCAGGCGAATCTGCTCGCGGCCAAAGCACCCGACCAGGCCACCCGGACCGCGGCCGAAGGCCTCGCCGAACTGGCCCGGGAGGCCATCGGCCGGCTGCACGAGATCGTGCAGGCGCTCAAGGAGCCGGGCGAGCCCGTCGACCAGACGCAGCCCGGTCACCATGTCGCGCAGCTCGTCGAGCGGACGCGCAGACACGGCGTCGACGTGCGGCTGGTGGAACACGGATGCGTGCCGGCCCCGGCCGTGCCGTGCGCGGTGGACGAGCTCTGCTACCGGGTCGTCCTCGAGGGCCTGACCAACGCCGTCAAACACGCGCCGGGCGCCCCGGTGACCGTGACGCTGGAGCGGGACGAGGCGCGGATGCGCGTCAGCGTCCGCAACGCCTGCGCCCGTACCGGGCTCGCGGGGACCCCGCCCCTGCCGCGGGGCGGGCACGGTCTGGCCGGACTCATGGAGCTGGCCTCGCATCAGGGCGGCGAGCTGACCTGCGGGCTCACCGCCGAGGGCGAGTACGAACTACGGGCCGAGCTGCCGCTGACGGCGGTCACGGACCGGAGCCGAGGTGCGGCCGATCAGGCACCCGGTGAGCATGGAGATACCGATGAGGCACAGGGAGTGCGCAATGCCGGTCGACGTAGTGCTGGTGGATGACGAACCGCAGGTCAGAGAGGGAGTCAAGGCCCTGCTCGAGGCGACCGACGACATCGTGGTCGTCGGCCAGGCCGCGGACGGCGCGGAGGCGGTCTCGGTCTGCGCCCGGGTGCGCCCCGACGTCGTCCTCATGGACGTCAACATGCCCAAGGTGTCCGGCATCACCGCGGTCCGGCGGCTGCAGGACCTCTCGCCCCGGCCCAGGATCCTGATGCTCACCGCGATCGGTGACGAGGAGAGCTGTGTCGCCGCGTTCCAGGCCGGCGCCGACGGGTTCATCCTCAAGAGCGCCCGCACCGGCGACCTGATCCGCTCGGTGCTCGCGGTCGCCGAGGGCGACCCGGTGGTGGCCCCCGAGATCATGCGCATGCTGATCCGGCGGACCGTCGACAAGGCCGATCCGGAGATCTGGCAGGCCCGACAGCGCGTCAGCACCCTGAACGGCAGGGAACGGGACGTGCTCGCGCTCCTGGGCAGCGGCGCGAGCAACGCCCGGATCAGCAGCGAGCTGTTCATGGCGGAGGGCACCGTAAAGGCCTATGTCTCCCGGCTGCTGACCGAACTGAAGGTGGAGAACCGGACCCAAGCCGCCCTGATCGCGCACCAGTTGGGCCTGGTGGTGCAGGGCAAGTCGGGCCAGCCGACGGCATAGGGCCAGGAAGCGGGTGGGCCCGGGCGCCGAAGCCCGCGGCTACAGCGGTGCCTGCCAGGTCACCGTCGTGGGGGACGTGCCGTCCTCGGCGCGACCGTCGTCGGACACCGTCAGGCGTACGGCCGCGCGTCCGTCCGGGAGTTCGGTCGCGCAGTCGACCGTGATCTCGATACGGGAGATCGCGGTGCGCCGGGACGCCGCGGCCAGGGCGCGGCGCAGCGCCGTCAGGAGCTGCGTGCCCGTGGGCTCGCCGAGAGCGGCGTCGACCGGGCCGTTGAAGTGCGTCGAGGGCGTGACGCCCGTCGCGGCCGCGGCGCCGGCCGCCTCGCGGAGCACCTTGCCGCGGAACGTGGTCGGGGCGTCCGCGGGCGGCTGCTGGAGGGCGAAGATCGCGGTGCGTACTTCCTGGATGGTGGACTCCAGCTCGTCCACCGCCTTGCCGATGGTGCCCTGCACATCGTCGACGCGGGACCTGCGCTGGGCGGATTCCAGCATCATCCCGGTCGCGAAGAGCCGCTGGATGACCAGATCGTGCAGATCGCGGGCGATACGGTCGCGGTCCTCGAAGACGGCAAGACGTTCACGGCTGACGCGCGCCTCGGCGAGCACCAGGGCGAGCGCGGCCTGGTGGGCGAACTGGGCCGCGAGCAGCCGCTCCAGGGCCGAGTAGCGGCGGGCCCCGCGGGCGCGGGGGAGGGCGAGCGTGCCGATGAGGAGGCCGTCGCTCTGCAGCGGGAGCAGCATGCTCGGGCCGAACAGCCTGCGGACCTCGGTGGTCATCCGCGGGTCGGTGGCCGAATCCTCGACGAACACCGGCTCGCCGCCGAGGAGTTGGGCGAGCACCGTGCTGCCCGGGTGGATCACCGTGCCGACCAGGTCGCCCGGGTCCTCGTGCGTGGACGCCGTGACGATCTCCATGCCGCCGTCCGGCGTGGGCTGCAGGATCACTCCGGCCACGGCGTCCGCGAGCTTGCGTGCCTCCTCGGCCACCACCATCAGGGCGTCGTCCGGAGCATCACCGCCGAGCAGCGCGGTCGTCACGGTGGCCGAGCCCGCGATCCAGCGCTCACGCTGCCGGGCGTTCTCGTACAGGCGGGCGTTGCCGATCGCGATACCGGCCTGCGCGGCGAGGATCCGCAGCGCCTGCTCGTCGCCGAGCGTGAAGGGGCCGCCGCGCTTCTCGGCGAGATAGAGATTCCCGAACACCTCGCCCTGGACCAGGATCGGGACGCCCAGGAAGCTGTGCATCGGCGGATGGCCGGGCGGCATGCCGCAGGACTGCGGATCCTGGGTGAGATCGTCGAGACGCAGCGGCCGCGGCTCCTTGATCAAGGCGCCGAGCACACCGCGTTCACCGCAGGGGAGCCGGCCGATCCGCTCGCGGGTCCCGTCGTCCATCCCGGTGGTGAACAGCTCGGTCAGGCGGGCCTGTTCGGGGTCGACCACGCCCAGGGCGCCGTACCCGGCGTCGGTGATACGGGTGGCCGCGTCCACGATGTGCTGCAGCGTGGAGCGCAGTTCGAGGTCGGCGCCTACGCTCAGGACCGCTTCCAGAAGGGGTTCGACCGGGGCGCTCAGGGAGCGCTCGCCTTCGCCCTCGCCCTCGCCTTCGCCCTGGCCTTCGCCTTCGTGGACGGCCGTGCCGGTCCCGTCGTCGGCCGGCTCGTTATCGGCCGGCCCTTCGGCGGTGTCCTCGCCGCTCCCCGTACCGACACTGTCGTCGCTCATCCCCGTACCCTCCTGGTCGCTCGCCCGCCGCAGGTCAGGCGGGTTCGCGGCCGGCCGAAGGGCGGCCGCGGGCCCAGTCCACCAGACCGACGAGCGCGTAGAGCGCACAGGCACCGGCGGGCAGCAGAAAACCCCCCCGCTGCTCGGGGCACGCGGCCCCCCGGGCCAGCGAAGCCCCCACGAACCGCAGCCAGAGCCGCACGGTCGCTCCCGGCTCGATTCGGGCCATGCGTGCGGGCAGGCAGGACGCCAGCACGAGCAGGGCGCCGATGAGCTGCACGGACTGCGACACGGTGGGCGCCTCCAGGGTGACTCGGGGGTCGTTGGCAGAGGGGGTTGTTGGCAGAGGGGGTCGTTGTAAGTGGGGGTGTTGTCAGTGGGGGCCGATAGCCTGAAAAGGGCTTCGGCCCCCGGGTGGGCGGGGACTGTCCGGGCTGCGGGGAGTCAGTCCGCGAGCGGGTTGAGCTGCATCGGCTCGATACGGCCCTCGAGCATCGCGCCGAGGCCGAGGATCGCGCAGACGTCGGGGCGTTCGGCGATGTGCACCGGCATCCCGGTCGCATCGCGCAGCATCTGGTCCAGGCCCGGCAGGCGGGCGCTGCCGCCGACCATCATGATCCCGCGGTCCGCGAGGTCGGCCACCAGATCCGGCGGGCAGTCGCGAAGGACCCGGCCGATGCCGTCGAGCACGGCGGTCAGCGGGGTGTGGATGGCGTCGCGTACGGCAGCCGTCTGCACCTGCACCGAGCGGGCCAGGCCCGTGGCCACGTCACGGCCGTGGATCTCGGTGGACTCGGGGCCGTGCGGGGTCAGGCCGTTGCCGCTGAGGGCCAGCTGCAGCGGGCGTACGGACTGGCTCGGCAGCATCAACTCGTGCTGCTGGCGCAGATGCTGGACCACCGCGTGGTCGATCGCGTCACCGCCCACCGCGATCCGGTCGGCCGTCACGATCGCACCCATCGAGAGGACCGCGACCTGGGTGGTCGCCGCACCGCAGACGATGATCATCGTGGCTTCGGGGCGCTCCACCGGAAGCCCGCAGCCGACCGCCGCGGCGATCAGCGTGTCCACCAGCTCGACCCGGCGCGCACCGAGCCCGATCAGCGTCTCGGTGGCCGCGCGCTGCGCGAGCGGATCGGCGTCGTGCGGGACACAGGCCGCGGCGCGCAGCCGGGGCTTGCGGCGCAGGGTGCGGCGGAGCTTGTCGTCCAGGAGGTGGCCCAGCATCCGCCGGCACATCTCGATGTCCACGACGGTGCCGCCGGAGACCGGACGGACCACACGGATGTACGCGGGGGTGCGGCCCGTCATCCGCTCGGCGAACTCGCCGACCGCGATCAGCGCTCCCGTACGGGTGTTGACGGCGCACACGCTCGGCTCGTCCACGACGAGCCCCGCCCCCTTGACGAAGACCCGCGTCCGCGCGGCGCCGAGGTCGACGGCGATATGGCAGCGACGCAGCTGCTCCAGGCTGACGGTCATGGCGAATTCCTCCCGAGGCACAGACCGTGAAGGGCCGCCGGCCGGCGGTCCCTTTCGCATCGTGCGGGGGGCGGGGACGGGCCGCGCGTTGTGGTGGGCCGGGCGGGGAGAGGCCGGACGGGTGGACCTGGTGTAGGGGGTGCTCGAGGCGGCGGGGGTTGCCATCCCCTGTGACCAGGGCCCCCTCCGACGGCAAGAGCCGTCCCGTCGACAGCGCAGCGGAGGAACACCCGCTCGGGCCGCGCGTCGCCGGGTGCGTATCCTCGCCGACATCATCCCGCTGCGCACCTCCGCCGACTACCGGCGCCTGTGGATCGGCAACACCGTCTCCTGGACCGGCCGGGCGATGACCGCACTGCAAGTGCCAGGCGATCGTGTCGGCCGCCTTCAGGGTGTCTTCATCGTGGTGGTCGCGGGCGGCCCACGCCTCGGCGACTTGCTCGCGGTGCGGTGGCGGCATTTCGTGCGGTACGACGCGAGGGCGCCGGTGGCGCAGGAGTGCTGCTTCCGCGGCCGGATCACCTCCGGGGTGGGGGTGTCTCCCGCGCGGCGTCGAGGAGGGGGTGCAGGTCGGTGATGGTGGTGTAGCAGCCGGCTGCTTCCAGGTGGACCCGGGCGCGGGCGCCATCGGCATAGCCGATGGTGGTGATGCCCAGGGTTTCGGCCGCTTCGAGTTCCGCGACCGTCGACGTGATCAGGAGGGCGTCGTTCGGTGCGCAGTCGGCGGCGGCGAGGGCGCGGCGCAGGCAGTCGGGGTGGGGCATCAGGCGGGTGAGATCGGTGGCGCGGCCGTGGATCCCCCCGCGCAGCCGGCCGCCCAGGCCGCGGGAGTCCAGATAGGTGGAGACGACGACCGGGTCCGCATCCGTCACGATGCCGACCGTCCGGCCCTGGGCGTGCAGGGTGCGGATCAGCGGATCGGCGTACGCGGTCGGGAAGCTGGACGTCACCATCCGCAGCTCGATCTGGGTGAGCCGTTCGGCCGTCGGAGCGGCCAGGCGGTGGTGGGCGATGGCCCGGAGCAGGTCGTACGGGTGGGCGTAGCCCTCGGACGGGTTGATGGGGGTGCCCTTGAGAAGGCGGTCGCCGCGCAGGGCTTCGTCGGGATGGCGCAAATCGGCGATATTGCGGGCGAGTTCACGGCTGACGGAGGTGGCGGTGTGCTGGGCGTACAACCGGACGACGGGCCCGTCGAATCCGAGGAGAACGGTGCGGGCGGTGGACAGGGCTTCCGTGACGGGGGACCTTGAGGGCGGCCGGGTGGGGGATCGTCGGCCCTCTTCGCGGGCGGCATCTTCCCGACGCTTCTGGTCGGCGAACAGCCGGTGCGCCCGTGCGGCTTCCTCTGCCGACCACATGGCCTGTTGTGCTGCTTGCTGTGCGACGTTCGCCGAGCCGGCCTCCGTGGGTTCCGTCGGCGCCTGCGCCTGCGCTGTCTCAGTGGGCTCCGCCGCCTCCGCCTCCGCGGCCTGGGTGGCTTCCGGGGGCTCCCCGGGCAGTGCGGACATTCGGCGCAGCAATCGCCTGAGGAGTCCCTGCCGTTCCTCCTCCGGCGGATCGGCGGGCACCTCGGTCGGAGGCACCGGCGCCTGGGACGGTGCGGGCCGGGCTGCCGCTTCGTAGGCGGACGGGTCGACCGGAGGCTGGGCGGCCGGGCCCGACGGTGGGATGGGCTGGGCGGCCGGGCCCGACTGCGGGATGGGCTGGACGCTCTGCGGTGGTGGCGCCCCGGGCAAAGTGGCCGACAGGCGGACGGAAGCGGCGACTGTCAGCCCGGGGACCGGCCACGGGTCGAAGTGCGCATCCTGTACGGCCTGTTGGGCTGCGCCCAGGCGGCCAAGGGTGTAGCGCCGGGTGATGCGGGCCAGCAGGCGGGACAGGTGGTCGAACGAAGGGGTCGCCACGGAGGTCACGTCGGCCTCGACGAAAGCCCGTGGGTCCGTCACGTGCCAGGAGAGCTCCACCGAGGCCGTGAACGGCATGGACTCCGCGCTGGGGAGCGGCAGTTCGCGCCACTCGCGCGCCAGGGTGAGGTCGACCTCGTAGTAGCGCGTCGTGACGTCCGTGTACCGGTCGTCCTCGACGCCGAACTCGTCCTCCTCCGGTACTTCGTACACCACGGCAGTGGTCGCGGCGTTCACCTGCGGTGCCACGTCGTGGTCGAGGATCGGGAACGGGCCGCGGACCAGATCGCGTCGACCGGCCTCCGGGCCGCGGACCAGATCGCGGTAACGGGCCTCCGCGCTCGTGAGGTGCCGCTCGACGGTCAGCCTCTCCTCCGTGCCGGCCGGGGCAGGACCGGCCGACAGCCGGTGGACGTACGCGACCACCTCGCCCTGTGGCGCGAGCGGGCTGAAGCTGCGCGGCAGGAGCGGGATGGTGCCGCTCATCGCCTCCTCGTACAGGGGCGGCGAGAGGATCACCAGGGCGTCCCCCGGGTCGGGGCCGATCTCGTGGCGCAGGGAGGCGGGGGCCTTGTGGCCGATCGGTTCCGCGTTGTGCCAGAACATCACGCGCAGGCTCACCCGGGGCGGCAAGTGGCCGCGGACCGTGTGGAGTTCGCTCAGTACGGCCGGGAGCAGCGGCAGGACGGAGACGCCCGGATCGGTGAGGACCAGATAGCCGTTCGTACGGGCGAGCAGTTCGTGGCCGTCGGGGTCGAGCAGGTCGCGGGCGAGCAGCTCGCTGACGAAGCGGCCGATGAGGTCCTGGGCCCGGTCGTTGGCATCGGGGGAGTCGGCGAGGAACTCGAAGACGACGGCGGACCGGCCGCGCTTTTGGGCGCCGAGCAGGTCGCGGTACAGCTCGTCGTGGAGCGCGGCGAGCTCCGGGGCGGGGTTCGTCTCGTCGAAGCGCTCGCGGTAGCGCTCGTACGACTCGATCGCCTCCCTGATGCGGCCGAGATGCCGCAGCGCGACCATGTGGAGGCGGCGGAACTCCTCGTCGTCGGGGTAGCGGTTCACGAGGTCCGTCAGGTGGGCTGCGGCCTGGTCGTACTCGCCGAGCTCCAGTTCGTAGTCGGCGACGCCCCGATGGAGCGACAGGCGGAGGGCGTTGAGGCGGGAGCGGGCGCGCTTGGCCGCCGGTCCGGGGATGCCGTCGAGGGGCTCGCCCCGCCAGAGGCCGAGTGCTTCCCGAAGGTGCTGACGCGCCTCGTCGATGGCGCCGGTCTGCCGGTACATACCGGCGTTGCGTACGTGGATGTCGACCCGCGCCGCATCGATCTGCAGAGCGGTGGCGTGCACGGCGAAGCCGTCAGGGGTCCGGGCGAGCAGGCCCGGGCCGAGCACCTGGCGCAGTTCCGCGGCGGCTCGTTCGACAGGCCCGGCGACAGCCGGTTCGCCGATACCCGCGGCGATCTCGGACAAGGGGATGCTCCGGCCCTGGAGCAGCAGCAGCATGGCGAGCATCGCCCTGGCCTGCGCCGACAGTCGCTCACCGCCCGCGCAGAGCTGAGGACCGAGCAGGTGGAAGCGGGGGAGCTGGTCGACGGCGGCGGCTTCGATCGGATCGAAGTCACGGGAGGTGAGCAGATCCAGGGTCCCGCCGGTGCGCGAGGTGTCCCGCGCGCCGGTGAGGGGGAGCCCGGCCAGACGCCGCCAGTCCCGAAGGCGTCCTGGTTCGGACAGGTCAGGGGCGAAGAAGTGGCGCAGCATGGCGTCCAGTTCGGCCCCGTCCGCCGCCGGGGAGTGCGAGGTGTCGCTGTCCATGAAGCCGGCGATCCGCACGGCTCCGTCGTGGCCGATCAGGATGTCCTGGACCTTGAGCGGGCCATGGGACAGGGACTGCCGGTGGGCGGCGGCCAGCCCGTGCGCGGTCTGCCGCGCGACCAAGGCGGTCAGCCAGAACGGAATGCTCACCTGTGTCCCTGCTCCGCGCAGCAGGTCATCCAGGCTGATCCCCTCCAGGTACTCCATGGCGATGTACGCCGAGTCCCCGTCGAATCCGTGGTCGAGGACCGTGACCACATGAGGGTGGCGCACCGTGGCAAGGCTGCGCGCCCGCTGCTCGAACGCGCGGCCCCGCACGCTGTCCTGGCGTATGCCGCGGAAACGCTGGAGCGCCACCGGCTGACGCGTCTCGACGTCCCGCGCCAGCCACACGCGCCGCGCCCCGTGGCCGAGCGGCCGCACCAGCTCGTAGCGCTCTCCGAACAAGCCCTCGTGCACGGGCTGTGCGGGCGCCTGGGCAGGCCCCGCGGGCTGTGCGGCCTCCTGGGCAGGCCCCGCGGGCTGTGCGGCCTCCTGGGCGGGCCCACCCATCCGGTCCACGCTCTCCGCCCGCACCGTGGCGACCTCCGCACCGCCTGGTCCGCGCTCCGTCCCACCCGGCACCGCCACCCGGAACTCCCCGGCCACGATCCCCGCCCGGTCGTCGATCGGCGCTCCGAGCCGCGCCAGCAGATCCCGGGTCCGCAGCCGCGAGGTGCGCGGCAGCGTGCCGAGGAGCAGATCACGTACGCCCTCGCGGAAGACATACGAGCCCGCCTCGCCCGGGACCGCGCGCAGCAGCCCGCTCAGGATCACCTCGGCCAGGTGTCCCGGCTGCGGGCGGGGCTCCAATGCGGCCTGGACCAGGCGCATATACGGGAGGTGGGGGCGGCCCACCGCCAGGTGGCCGGCGAGACGGAACGCCTCGGGGGAGGCGATCGAGCGGAAGCGGAGGAGGAGCTCCTCGGGGCCGAGCCGCTGGACGTCGGTGCGGCCCGCCTCGTCGAGCGGTGCGGGTGGCGGGGCGGGCGCGAGGGCGGCCGCCGCTCCCGGGACCGGGCCGCTGCCCGCCACCAGCGCGGCCCAGTTGGCGAGCCAAGACGCGGACGGCTCCAGGACCGGGACGATCAGGCACTCTTCGTCCGGATCGGCCGTGGAGTACGCCGAGTTGGGGGCGGCGGGCCACGGTGCGGAGAGGGTGGTGGGCGTGGCGGGGAGCGCCGTGGTGCGCCACAGGCGTTCCGGCAGGGGCTGGACGATCGCGACCGGATGGCGCGATGCCCAGCGGTTCAAGGTGGCGTACCAGCGTCGGCCCGCGGATCCGTCACGCCACTGGGGGCCCATGCAGTCGCTGACGACGAGGGTGACCGTGCGGCCGTCCGCCGGGGTGCCTTCGGCGCCGCGCACGGCTCCGGAAGCCGACAGGCGGTGGACGTCGAGGGTGCGGAAGATGCCGGACTGGCCGAACACCGTGCACAGTTCGCGCAGCAAGGGCCGCCAGATCGGCATCGTCGGGCCGTCGTCGTACACGATCCGCAGCCGCAGCCAGCGCTCCTGTGCGGGCCGCAGAACCGGCAGCCACCACTGAGGTGGTGCGGCCAGGCGCGCGATGCGCTCGGCGGTCGCCGTCTCGTCCAGCTCGACACCGGCGGGCGCGGGGACGCGGCGCTTCAAGGGGCGCAGGGCGCGCTGGAGGGTGAGCGGGCGGGGCAGCATCGGGGGCGCAGGGGCGAGCAGGGTGGTGTACGTGCCGTCGTCGGCCGCCGGGGTCTCGCGTGGATGCTCGGGGCTGGGGGCGGGGTCCGGGAGGTGGACGGGGACGCGGGGTGCGGGCGGCGGTGGCTCGGGCTTCGGGGAGTGGTCCGCGGGTGGCGGGAGCACGTGGCCGGGGGCTGCCTTGTCCGGGGTGCGTGGCCGCGGGCGGGGCGGGGTGGACGGGGCCGGCTCCGGCGCACTCATCTGCCGTGCCAGCCACAGTAGTTCGGCCAGTTCGACCGAGGTCGGTCCGGCATCGGCATCCTCGTGGCCACCCGCTTCGGCCAGCACGCGGGCGAGGCGGGCGACGGAGGCGTCTTCGGGTACGGGTGCGGGTGGGAGGGCGGACTCGTCGTCCGAGGCGGGCTTACGGGCCGGGCCGGACTCACCTTCCCGGGCCGGGCCGGACTCGCCTTCTCGGGCCGGGCCGGACTCGCCTTCCTGGGCCGGGGATTCGTCCTCCCGGCCCGCCGACTCGCCCTGCTCCGGGACGCCGCCCTGACCTTCCGGCACCCTCGCCCCGCCGAACTCTCCCTCAGAACCCCGCATCGTCCTGATGCCCCCGGCTCAGATACGGCATCAGCTGCTGGGCCAGCGCATCGCGCGACGCACCGTCGAGTCCGGCCGCCCCCGTCAGGTAGATCGCGTTGAGCAGCTGGTCCGTGGCGAGTTCACCCGCCGAGCCGCGGTCGAGGAACCCGGCGATCAACTCCTGGGCATACGGGGTCGGTTCGCCCAGGTGGGCGCGGACGATCTTCTCCAGGTGGGCCTCGCGCGGCTGGTGCAGTTCGAGACGGACGCAGCGGCGCAGGAACGCCGGCGGGAACTCGCGCTCACCGTTGCTCGTCAGGACCGTGAACGGGAAGGCCCGGCAGCGCACCCTCCCGCGCCGCACCGTGACCCGCTCGTCCGTGCCGTCGACGAGGACGGAGGCCGAGGGGGTGTGGCGGGTGGCACGGACCAGTTCGGGGATCTCGTACTGGCCCTCCTCGAGGATGTTCAGGAGGTCGTTGGGCAGATCCAGGTCGCTCTTGTCGATCTCGTCGATGAGCAGCACGCGCGGACGCTGGTAGGGCAGCAGCGCCGTGCCGAGCGGGCCCAGGCGCAGATGGTCCTCAAGATCGCCGGCTCCGGCCTTGGCCGGCCCGCCGCCCGCTCCGGCCTTGGTCGCCTCGCCGCCCGCTCCGCCCCTGGCAGGCCCGCCACCCGCTCCGACCTCGGCCGGCCCACCCCCCGCCCCCTCGCCCCGAGCCGTCGCGGGCGCCCCCCGCCCCCCCCCGGACAGCCGTGACAGCGGGTCGTACGCGTAAAGACCGTCGTGCAGCACCGTCCGGCTGGTGATGTTCCAGCGCAGCACCGGCCCCAGCCTGAGTTCGTGCGCCACCGCGTACGCGAGCGAGGACTTGCCGCTGCCGGGCGGACCGGTCACGAGGAGCGGTCGCCTCAAGTACAGGGCCGCGTTGACCAGTTGGACCGCCTCGTCGGTGGCGATATACGTACGTGCGCGGTGCCGGCGGTCGGGAGACGTCGCCGACTCGTCCTCGTGCTCCGCGGGGGTCGCGAGCGCGGGCCCGCCGTCGAACGCGCGCCACGGCGGTGGCGCGGGCAACTGGTCGATGCCGTCGTGCGGCTTGCTCGAGCCGGTGAAGACGGGCCACAGGGACATGGTTCTCCGTTCCTTTCGCGGTGCGGCCGCTCAGCCGACGGGTGAGTCCAGGAAGGGTGCGGTCTCGGGCAGCGCGCGCGGGTCCTCCCACAGGAGCGAGAGGTCGTGGGCCCAGTGCGCACCGGCGCCGGAGCCCAGGGCTTCGAGCCGCAACTCGTAGACCACATCGGGAAGTTCGCCCGGTGGCAGCCCGGCGAGCCGCTCCGCGAGCCGGTCGAGGAACTCCTTGCCCGCGCACACGTCGTGCGGCCCGCCCGCGCAGCCGCCGCGCGGCCAGATCACGGCGGGCACGGGCGCGTTGAGCCCCGCCTTGAACGCCTCGCGCACCCGCCCGGGCGGCGCCCCGAGCCCCAGCAGATCCGCGCCGCGGCGCAGCCCGATGGTCAGGCTCACCGGGTCGCCCGGCGGTGCGCCGCAGCCGATGCGGTGCAGCCGGGCGTCGGCGCGCAGATCCAGCTCCTGCCACTTGCGGCGCAGCTTGTGCTGCAGCATTCCGCTGCGCCGCCGCTCCAGTTCCACCACCACGACCGGCGCGAACGAGCCCAGCGGACTGTGGTCGTCCTTGCTGCGCTGCCAGTGCACCACATCCGTGTTCAGCCACTTGCGCGGCAGTACGAAGGCGATCAACTCCCTGCCGTCCAGATCCACTTCGCGGTACGCGTCGTCGATCCGCTCCAGTACGTAGGGCCGCACCTCCTGGGTGGTGAGGGTGCGCTGGCCGATGATGTGCCGATGGGCTCCGTTGTACGCGGAGACCTCCACGAGGAACCGGTCCTCGCCCGAGCCGCTCGGCGCGATCTCCACCAGGACCGGCGACCAGGCCGGCCGCCCGGCGCCCGCGGCGGGAGCGGCGGCGGGACGGCCCGCGCGCCCCAGTTCCCGTAACGCCGTACGCGTGCCCGCGTCCTCGCAGTAGTCGGCGAGCCGGGTCGCGAACCGGCCGATCGCCGCCGTGTCCTGGCACTCGCTCAGCAGGTACCAGGCCACGTCCCACAGGGACTTCAGACGCCGCAGCGGAGGCGACGCAAGCGGACCCACCGCGTCGCGGTACAGCCGGTCCGGAGCGCAGCCCGCGGTGTGCCAGGTCTTCTGCGTGCCCACCGCGTCGATCAGGGTGCGCAGCCGCTCCTTGTCCCGCGCCGCGAACTCCCCGGTCGGAATGAGGTCTCCGAGCCGCGGCCAGTAGTGGGCCATGACCTGCGCGGGGAGCATCCGGCCGTTGCGGACCTCCTTGCCGCCCGTGGTGGAGACCATGCCGACCACCTTGCCGCTGTGCGCGAGGGTCAGTGCGGCGCCGCTGAAGCCGTGGTCGAGGGTCTGTCCGGCCGGGCCCCAAGCCTCCAGCTGGTTCCACTCCTGGGTGATCCGCTGATCGCCGGTGGCCCGGTACTCGGCGAGCACGCCGTCCGAGTCCGGCTTGAGGAAGCCGTACGCGAGCAGCCGCGGCGGCGGATCACCGTAGGCCTCGGCGGGCGAGGCGAACTCGGCGGGCCGCAGCCCTACCGGCTCGGCCAGTTCGAGTACGGCGAGATCACCCGGGCTGACTCCGCCGGTCCAGCCGCCGTGGGCGACCACCTCGGCGGGCATGGGGTATCCGCTGCTCGAGGAGCTTGTGCTCGAAGAGCTTGTGCTCGAGGAGCTTGGCGAGAGGTCGGGGGACAGGTGCGGGAACGTGACGGTGACGTCGTCCGTGGCGTGGGCGCTCACCACGTGCGCACAGGTCAGCACATGCCGGTCGGTCACCAGGAACCCGGCACCGAACTCGCGGCCGCAGCGGATCCGGGCCTGCCAGGACGCGTTCATGGCTGTGGTGCGGGAGGTGTGGGGGGCGTCGGGGGAGCGGGCGGCGCCGGCGGTTGCGGTGGGGTGACGGTGGCCGCACCCTCGACGGCGTCGGCGGGCGCCCCCCCGGGGCCCCCCGCCCGCCCCCGGCTCCTCCGCCACCCGGGGCCCGCCGACCCTCACCTGGCCCTGCTGCCCGGGCGCCCAGGCCAGCTTGACCACGAGGTGGCCCTCGACCGCGCTCTTGGCGATCAGCGCACCCGCCTCGGCCGTGAGCTTCACACCGAACTCGATCTCCACCGAGTCCGGCTTGAGCGACCCGCCCTGGAACGTCCTGAGCGCCGCCTCGGCCGCCGACCGGACACCGGCGAGCGAGCTTTCGAAGGTACGGGTGGCCCGTACGGCGCCGTCCGAGCCGCTGACGAGACGCTGACCGTCGTCGTCGGCGGCGAAATCCACGGGGACGATCGTCCCGTCCTCGGTGCTGAACTCCAGGTACTCGCCCATGCCGCGCCCCCGCACTCGTGATCGGCCGGTCCCATTGTGGCTCAACTGGACGTCACTTGTTGTCCGTTGCACACGAAGGCGCCGCCTCCCCTGGGACGGGGGAGACGGCGCCGTGCGTGACTCCTCGGGTCGGACCCCGGGGTCAGACGAGCCAGCCGACGAAGTGGGCGAGGCCGGCGAGGATGTCGGTGATGACGTTCATGGTGGGACGTTCTCCTTGTGACTGTGCTGAGTCGGGACGAATCCACGGCTGCGTGGGACACGAGCCGGGGAGTGCGCAATTACGGTCTGCAGCCCGTTGCTTGCGTACCGTCAGCATCGTTGGTCACATAGGACAAAAGCAAACGCATACGTGACGATCACCTGTTCTGGGGAGCAACTGTTCCCTTGTTCGGGCGAGTTGATCCTGGGATGCCGCCGACGTCATCCGCCCACCACTCCTCGTACGACACCCAGATCCACCAAGTCCTGTGGCCTGAGCCGCAGTTCGTCCGCCGTCTGCCGCACGAGGCCGGCCGGACGCTTCAGGATCGCGGCGGCCGGCTCGGGCGCGATCACGGAGAAGTAACTGGACGGTGTGGCCCAGGTGTTGCCGGGCGCCGCGAGCGCCAGCGCACCGCCCGAGCCGCCCTCGCCGATCAGCAGCGTCGTGACCGGGACGCGGGCCGTGGCGACCGCGGTGAACAGCTCGGCGATGGCAGGGCCCGCGCCGGCCGCCTCCGCCGCCGCGTCGTTCGCGGCCCCCGGGGTGTCGACCAGAGTCAGCACCGGCAGACCGAGCCGGCCGGCGAGCCGGATGAGACGGGCCGCGGTGCGGTAACCGGACGGCCGGGTCGCGGTGCCGCACTGCGCCGCGTACGCGATCGTGCGCCCCTCGTGCAGCCCGAAACCGCACAGCATGCCCGGGTCGCGGCCGCCGCAGCGGTCACCCGAGACGGCCGTACGCTCGGTGAAGTACGCGTCCAAGTAGGCCTCCGCGCGCGGGCGTCCGGGGGCGCGGGCCGCCTCGACCGCGTCCCAGCCGGACTCCGGGAGCCTTATGTCACCCTGCGCCGGCGGCACGGGCGCGGGCAGTCCCGATCCGGGCGAGGTCAGCAGCCGCAGCCGCAGCGACACCTCCGCGCGCAGGTCCTCACCCCGTACCACCGCGTCCACATGCCCGGACGCGAACTGCGCCTCGGCCGTGTACGCCGCCGGATCCGCGTCGGCCGGCCGTACCCGCGACCCGGCGAACCCCACCTGGGCGCCGGGCAGCGCCACGATCATGTCGGCGCCGGCCCCCAGGGTCGCCCAGCCGCCGCCCGTGGTCGGGTCGCGCAGCACGGCCAGCTGCGGCACGCCCGCATCCGACGTCAGCGCCGACTGCCGTGCCACGCGCTGGAGTTGGGTGAGCGCGAGCATCCCCTCCTGCATCCGGCTGCCGCCCGTCGCGATCAGCGAGACCACGGGGAGGCGGCGGGCGCGGGCGTACACATGGGCCGCTTCGATCAGATCGCCGGTACGCGTGCCGAGCGAGCCGCCGAGGAAGCCGAACTCGAACGAGACCACCACCGCCCGCGTCCCGCCGATCACCGCCCGCCCGCACACCACCGACTCCTGCTCGCCGGTGCGCTCGACGGCCCGGGCCAGCGAAGCGCCGTAACCCTGCCAGTCGAGGGGGCCGTCGGGTTTGGGATGCGGGCTGGGGGAGGGGGATTCGGCGGGGTCGTAGGTGGGGCCTTGGGTGGTGGGGTCTTGGGTGGTGAGGTCTTCGGCTGGGTCTGCGGTGAAGTCCTCGGTGAAGTCTTCGGTGAAGTCTTCGGTCAGCAGGGCGATGGCTTGGCGGGCGGTGAGGCGGGGGGTTGAGGTGTCGGACATGGAGGGCTTGGCGGGCATGGAGGGCGTGGCGGGCTTGGGCGTCGCGGGTTCGGGCATGGCGGGCTCAGGCATGGCGGGTTCGGGCATGGCGGGCTCAGGCGTCGCGGATTCAGGCATGGAGGGCCTTCTTCATGATCTTGCCCATGTCGTTGCGCGGCAGCTCGGTGAGGTAGTGGACGATGCGCGGGCGCTTGTGCGGGGCGAGCTGCGAGGCCACGTGGTCGGCCAACTCCTCGATGCTCGGCGGCTGTTCGGGATCGACGGGGACGATCCACGCCACGATCCGCTCGCCGAGGTCCGCGTCCGGCTCACCGGTCACCGCCGCGTCCCCGACCGCCGGGTGCTCCATCAGGACGTTCTCGATCTCGCCCGCACCGATCTTGTAGCCGCCGCTCTTGATCAGGTCGGTGGCCTTGCGGCCCACGATGCGTACGTAACCGTCCGGGTCACGCACCGCCATGTCACCCGTACGGAAATAGCCGTCCTCGGTGAACGCCTCCGCGGTGGCATCCGGCCTGTTGAGGTACTCCAGGAACAGGTTCGGGCCGCGCACCTGGATCTCGCCCACCTGGTCGGGACCGCCCGGGAGCTCCTGTCCGCTCTCGTCGACCAGGCGCAGCTCGACACCCCGCAGCGGGACGCCGACGGTCGCCGCACGGGGTTCGCCGTCCGCGCGGACGCTGGTGTTCATCAGGGTTTCCGTCATTCCGTACCGCTCGATCACCGCCCGCCCCGTCGCTGTACGGATCCGCTCGTGGTCACGGGCCTGCAGCGCCGCCGACCCCGACACGAGCAGCCGCGCACCCGCCAACGCCTTCGCCAGCGCGGGATCCCGGGGCAGCTGCTCGGCGATCCGGTGATACATCGTCGGTACGCCGAAGAGCATCGTGGCCCCGGCACTCAGCTCCTTGGTGACCCCGTCCGTACTGAAACGGCCCAGATGGCGCACCGAACCGCCGCGCCGCAGCGGGCCGAGGACGCCGAGGATCAATCCGTGGACATGGAACAGGGGAAGCCCGTGCACCAGCACGTCCTCGGAGGTCCACTGCCAGGCGTCCTCCAGGGCATCGAGCGTGGCGGCGAGCGCGCGGCGCGGCAGGACGGCGCCCTTGGGCGGGCCGGTGGTGCCGGAGGTGTAGACGATCAGGGCCGGGTGGTCGGGGGCGGGTTCGGTCGGGAGCTCCCAGGCTCCGGGGAGCGCCACGGTCGCATCGAAACGCGGCAACAGCCGTAGAGGTGACGGCAGTTCGTCGTCTTGTGCCGCCAGCACCACCGTCGGCTCGCAGTCACGCACGATGTGGGCCAGCTCCCGCTCGCCGATCTTCGGGTTGAGCGGTACCGCGGGCACCCCCGCGAGCAGCGCCGCCACCACCCCCACCGCGGTCTCCATGCTGGGCGTCGCCCACACGGGGACCAGGCGCGCCCCCTTCAGGGAGGCGGCCAGGCGCCCGGCGACCGCGGCCAGTTCGCCGTACGACAGCGAGCGCTCGCCGAACCGCAGGGCCGGCCGCGACCCGCCCTCGGCGAGGGCCGGGAACAGCATCGGGTGGGAACTCACGTGACGTACTCCAATCGTCGAGGGGCCGCTCGTCTCGAGGTCAGCCTGCCTCACCCGAAGCCGGGCACCACCAGGACCAGCCAGACGACGGCGGGAACCACGGCGACCACGATGCCGCCGTAGATCATCAACTGCCGGAAGAACCGCTCGCGATCGACATCGGGGGCCGCGGCGAGTACCAGCGCTCCGTTCGTCGAGAACGGGCTGACGTCCACGACGGTCGCGGACACGGCGAGAGCGGCGATCATGCCGACCGCGCCGATCTCGCCCTGTGCGAGGAACGGGACGGCCAGCGGGATGAGGGCGCCCATGATGCCGACGGAGGAGGCGAAGGCGGAGATGACGGCGCCGATGTAGCAGAGCAGTACGGCGGCCAGCAGCGGTACGCCGATGTCGCCGACGCCCTCGCCCGCCCACTTGATGGTGCCCATCTCCTCGAGGACTCCGACGTAGGTGAGGACACCGCAGATCAGGAGCACGGTCGGCCAGGCGATCTCGCCGACGGCCTTGCGGCTGGTGTCCGGCCAGACGGCGCTGAGCACCACGGCCAGGGACACGGCGGTGAGTCCGGCGTCGAGGTCGAAGACGAGGACGGCCACGACCAGGGCGACCAGGGCGATGAGGGTGGCGATACGGGGTGGGGTGAGGCGGGTGTCGTCGGCGGGCGCGGACGCGGGCGCGGACTTGGGCTTGGGTGCGGACTTGGGCTTGGGCTCGGACTGAGGCTCGGACTCTGGGGTCGGGCTCTTGTGGCTGCTGTCGTCGGTGCTGCTGTCGCCGGTGCTGCTGGTGCCGGCGCCGGCGAGGGCGACGGTGTCGGCGCGGCGGCGGGCCAGCTTCAGGCCGCCGAACAGGACGAAGACCACGCCCGCGATGATGAGGTTGGCGACCAAGGACGCCAGGAACAGGGCGAGTTCATTGCCCGGCAGGTTCTCGCGCTCGACGATTCCGTTGACGATCGAGCCGTAGATGCTGATCGGCGAGAAGCCGCCGCCCTGCGCGCCGTGGACGACCATCGCGCCCATGAGGAGCGGGCTGATGCTGTAGCGCGCGGCGAAGCTCAGGGCGATCGGCGCGACGATCGCGACCGCGGCCGGGCTGACGGCGCCGATGGCGGTGAGCGCGCCGGTGATCACGAACATCACCCAGGGTATGAGCGCGATCCGGCCGCCGACCAGCCGGATGGAGGCGTGCACCAGCCAGTCGGTGGTGCCGTTGGCGCGGGCGATGGCGAAGAGGTAGGTGACGCCGACCAGGACGACGAAGAGGTCGCCCGGGAAGCCGGCGAAGATGCCGTCCGCGTCGAGGTCGGCGACGAGTTCGCCTACGCCGAATGCGGCGGCGAAGGCGAGCGCGCCCATGTTGATCGAGCGGGTGGTGGCGATCACGAAGACCACCACCAGTACAAGGATCGAGATCAGTTCCGCGGACATCGGGGGCTCCCCGGGAGCGAAGTGGTCGAGTGGCTGAGCCACTTGACCTAGGGGGTGGGCGGGTGGCTCAGCCACTGGACCGGGCTGGGGTCGGGTGGGGCTGTGGACGAGTGGCTGACTGGCCGAGTGGCTCAGCCACTTGACCGCCCAGCTACCCAGCTACCCGGCTACCCGGCGACGGCCGGCACCACATCGGTCAGCCGGCCAAGTGACCCAGTGGCTCAGTGGCTCAGTGGCCCAGTGGCCCAGTGGCAAGGTGGCCAAGTGGCTGAGCCACTCGGCCAGTTCGGTGCCCCACAGCGTCAAGGGAGCGCGCCCCGTCGTCAAGAGGTTTCACTCAAATTGGCTCAGCCACTCAGCCAACTCCGCTGCTACGCTGCGGACATCCAGGGAGGGGGTGGGCCATGTCCGAAGCACTGCGGCCCATGGGGCGTACGCGCCTTTACGAGCAGGTCATCGACCGCCTGCGCACCTACGCGGCCGAGTCCGGCCTCAAGTCCGGCGACCGCCTCCCACCCGAGCGTGAACTCGCGCAGAGACTCGGCGTCTCCCGCGCCTCGATCAAGCAGGGCATCGTCGTCCTCGAAGTCCAAGGCCTGGTCGAGGTGCGCCACGGCGGCGGCACCTATTTGGTCGGCGACAGCCTGGACGTCGCCGAGCCCGTCGAGCGGCTCGTCGAGCGCAGGCGCCGGCTTCCCGACGTACTCGAAGCGCGTGAGGCCCTGGAGACCAAGCTCGCCGAGCTTGCCGCGGAGCGCCGTACGGACGAGGACCTCGCCGCGCTGCGCGAAGCCCTCGGGTTCATGGCGGCGGAGATCGAGCGGGGCGAGCACGGCGTGGAGGGCGACCGACGCTTCCACGCCGCGGTGACGGCGGCGGCCCACAGCGCGATCCTCGCGGAGTTCATGCACTCGATCGCCGAGCAGATCACGGAGTCCCGCCACGAGTCGCTGCGGCAACGGGGCCGCCCCTCGAAGTCGTTCGCGCAGCACATGGCCATTTTCGAGATGATCGACGCCCGCAACGGCAGGGCGGCGGCAGCGGCGATGCGGCGCCATGTACGGACGGTGGCGAAGGTGCGGCTCCTGGACTGGGACCCGGAGGGCGACGGCGTCGCGGAGGGCGCGCTCAAGGGCTGACCGCCGCCCGTTGATCCGACAAGGTGAAGTTGGGCTCTTGTGTGTCGTGGTGCCGTTGTCGGCCAGTGGTATACCAGCATCTTCATGGCATGCAGATTCGAACTACTGCCCTCGTCATCGGCGTCGCCGGAGCCCTCGCTTCCCTCACGGCTCCCGCCCACGCCGCCGCTCCGCAGGACACCGCGCCGCGCGACGTCCCGGCTGTCGAGTCCCTGCCGCAGGGCCCCGGCCCGGGCATGGACTGCGAGGAGTGCCTCGACAAGAACCTCGAGAAGTACCTCGACGCGCTCCTGAAGAAGGAGAAGGCCAAGTACTCGAAGCTCTTCAAGGGCGAGAAGGGCGACCCGGGTACGCCGGGCGGTCCGGCCGGCCCGGCGGGCCCTGCCGGTCCTGAGGGCCCCGAAGGTGCCGAAGGCGCCGAAGGCCCCGAAGGTCCTGCGGGTAAGGACGGCGCCGCGGGCAAGGACGGCGTGAGCGGCTGGGAGAAGGTCAGCGGCACCTACACCGCCCTGACGGCCGGCGGTAACGACAAGAACGTGGCCTGCCCGGCCGGCAAGAAGGTGCTCGGCGGCGGCATCGACGTCGCCAGCACCGATTACTCGGACTTCGGCATCAGGGCGTCCATGCCGTACGGCGACACCGCCTGGCGCGGCTACGTGCAGGCCGGCGGAGCTGCCGTGGGCGACCAGTGGGCCGTCTTCGTCATCTGCGCCGACGTCGCCTGAGCGAACACCAGCCAACCTGAGCAAGCCTGAGCAGACCTGCTGCAGAGAGCCGTTCCCGAGACCCCTCGGGAACGGCTCTCGCCGTGAAAGGAGTTCGATGGACGGTCGACGAAGAGGCGCGAGAAGCTTGCGAGCCCTCTTGGTCCTCGGCCTGGTTGTCGGTGAACTGCTCGTCGGCACGATGACGTGGGGTGCGCTCGCGTCGGGCAGGGCGACCCGCTCGGCGCCGGCCCTGAAGGTGCCCGAGATCGAGCAGTTCCCTCCGTTCGAGCGGGCCAAGAGGCCGCCGTTCTGTACGGGGCAGGCGGGCCAATATCAGAAGGCGATGGAACGTCACCTCAGGCTGAAGCCGGTCGACGGCAAGCAGTCGCCCGCCGACTGCCGCGCGATCCAGGCCTTCCAGAAGCGGCACGGCATCCGCCACGCACTCGGCTATGCGGGCCGGGTCACCTGGGGCACCGCCAGTGTGCTCGAAGCGCGGGCGCGCCCCAACCCAAGGCGCCGCTGCCCCGCCACCCCCCGTCGGGGCGTGTGCGTCGATCTCACCCGGCAGCTGCTGTGGGTGCAGAAGAAGGGGAAGGTGACGTTCAAGGCCGTGCCCGTGCGGACCGGGGCGCCGCGCTATCGCACCCGGACCGGGTGGTTCCGTATCTACGCCCGGAACAAGAGGCACCGCTCCACGCTGTACGCCAACGCCCCCATGCCGCATGCCCAGTTCTTCTCCGGCGGCCAGGCGTTCCACGGTCACTACGGCTCGATCTACGACCCGCCGGGCTCGCACGGCTGCGTCAACATGCGGCCGGCCGACGCGAAGGCGCTCTGGTCGCATGTCGGCTACGGCACCTCCGTGTACATCTTCGGCCGCAAGCCCCGCTGACCAGCCGCAAGCCCCGCTGACCGGTCGCAAGCCCTCTGGCCGGTCGCAAGCCCCCCGCTGACCGGCCGGAACCCCTTCGCCGACCGGAACCCCACCTGCACGGGTCTGTTCTTCCCGCCCCGCAGGCCTCACCATGCTCGGGACCGCTACTCACGCGTAACAACCCTTGACCAAGGGGGACTTCGTGCTGCGCTCTCGTATCCGCAAGGCCTCACTGTTCCTGACCGTCGCGGCTCTGCTCGGTCTGTCGGGTGTCGCCCAGGCCGGCACCGGACAGACCGGCCCCTCCGTCCATGCCGCCCGCACCCCCGTGATCTTCGTCCACGGCTACAACGCCGACCCCGGCGTCTGGGGCTCTCTGCGCGAGGACTTCAAGTCGTCCGGTTACACGGACGCCGAGCTCTTCTCCTGGGGCTACGACACGGACCAGTCCGTGAACGAGACGCTGTCCGGCCGGTTCGCCGAGTACGTGGACGACGTCCGTACGCAGACCGGCGCCGACCGGGTCGACATCGTCGCCCACTCCTTCGGGAGCCTCGTCACGCGCTGGTACATCAAGCACGGCGGAGGCCTCGGCGAGGTCGACGACTGGGTCTCGCTCGCCGGCCCCAACCACGGCACCAGTACGGCCTGGGCGTGCGCGCTCTGGTCCCAGGCCTGCCGCGACATGACGCCCGGGTCGTACGTCCAGGACGGTCTGGCCGAGGGGGACGAGACTCCGGGCGCGGTGTCGTACGCCACGTTCTGGTCCAACTGCGACGAGGTCATCAACCCGGACAGCAGCGTCCCGCTCACCGGCGCGGCCAACATCGCCGCGGGCTGTCTGAAGCACAACGACTTCCTCGGCGATGACGCGGTGTCCCAAGGTGTACGGAACTTCGTGAGCTGAGAGTTCCCTACGAGCCGACACTCAGCGCGCGCACCGCGGCGGATGCTGTGAACTCCGTCCGGCCTTCGGCCAGTTGGCGTTCGAGGTCCGCCGCGGAGCGCTCGAAGTGGTCGGGGTGCACGCCGGCGTCCCGTGAGGCCTGTGCCAGGTTGCGGGCGGCGGCCAGGACCACGTCCAGGCCCTGTGCGTAGACCGGCTGTTTCCCGTGCTCGCCGTCGGAGTCGACATCGGTGGCGAGTACGGGGAGCAGCCGGGCCATGTTCGTCAGCCAGGGCACCAGGAGCTCGGTGAAACCGGCGGCGGTCACGTCCTTGTGCGAGGTGGCCATGGCGACGGAGTGGAAGAAGCCCGCGAACATGTGGTCCATGCCGCTCAGCAGCGCCAGGTCGTACAGCGAGGCCAGGCCCGTGTCCGCGCCCACGTACTTCGCCGCGCCCAGGACCTCGAACACCTCGCGGTGTGCGGTGAAGTGGTCCTGCGGGCCGCTGTAGAGGAGGAAGGCCTCGGGGGTGGCGACGGTGGTGGGGACCGCCATGATGCCGCCGTCCAGGTAGTCGGCACCCTGTGCGGTAGCCCAGGTGCCGAGGGACCGGGCCTGGTCCGGTGTGCCGTTGCTGAGCTGGACCAGGGTGCGGCCGCGCAGGGCCTGGGCCGCGGGGCCGAGCAGGGTGCGCGTGACCTCGTAGTCGATCAGGCAGACGAGGGTCAACGGGCTGGCCGACAGGGCCTCTTCGACACTCGCGGCCCGTACCGCGCCCTGTGCCACGAGCTCGTCGGCCTTGTCAGCGCTGCGGTTCCATACGGTCGTCCGATGGCCGGCGGCGATCAGCGCCGACGCCAGTGCCCTGCCCATCTCGCCGAGACCGATGACGGTCACGTCCGTGCGCCCCACGATGTCCCCTTTACGCTGCGATTCCCCTTCGGCCCCGGAGGTCCGGCTGCCCGGTCCTCAGCCTCACCCGGGCCTGCGGCACCATCAAGTACGCACATCGAAGTGGGTGGTTACCTGGAGGGAAGCCCGCTGCTCAGGAAGAACTCCCGCACATCCCCGGCAAGGAGCTCAGGCACCTCCATCGCCGCGAAGTGCCCGCCGCGTTCGAACTCGGACCAGTGCCTGATGTCGTAGATCCGCTCGGCCAGCGGCCGAACCGACTGCGTGATGTCGTACGGGAGCACCGCCACGCCCACCGGCACCTCACAGGCCGCGTGCCCGCGCGCTGTCTCGCGGTGCAGCCGGGCCGAGGAGGCGGCGGTGGCGGTGAGCCAGTACAGCGAGATGTCGGTGAGCATCCGGTCGTCGCTCACGGGTGTGCGCGGGTCGGTCCACTGCGCGAACCGCTCGGCGATCCAGGCGAGTTGGCCGACGGGTGAGTCGGTCAGCGCGTACCCGATGGTCTGCGGGGTGGTGGCCTGCAGGGCCTGGTACGGCGGGCGGTTCGCCATCAGGTGGCGGACCTTGTCCAGGCGGGCCTCGTCCGAGGCGGACAGCACCAGGCCGGCGTCCGGATCCGGCCTGGTCGGCAGATAGTTGACGTGGACCCCGACGACCTGCTCGGGTGCGTGCGCTCCCAGCGCCAGGGAGATGCCCGCGCCGAAGTCGCCGCCCTGCGCGCCGTAGCGCTCGTATCCGAGACGGCGCATCAGCTCGGCCCAGGCCCGCGCCACGTGGGCGGCGTCCCAGCCGCGTGCGTGGGTCGGACCCGAGAAGCCGTATCCCGGGATGGACGGGATCACCAGGTGGAAGTCGCGCGACAGCGGCTCGATCACGTCGAGGAACTCCAGGAACGAGCCGGGCCAGCCGTGCGTGAGGATCAGCGCGAGCGCGTCCGGCTTCGGGGAGCGGACGTGGACGAAGTGGATGCGCTGGCCGTCGATCTCGGTGGTGAAGTGTTCGAGCTTGTTGAGGTCGGCCTCGTGGGCGCGCCAGTCGTATCCCGTACGCCAGTACTCGGCGAGCTCCTTGAGGCGGGCCAGCGGGAAGCCGTAGTCGGACCCGGCGTCGGTGACCTCGTTGGGCCAACGGGTGCGGGCGAGACGGTCGTCGAGGTCGTCGAGGTCGGCCTGAGGGATGTCGATACGGAACGGTTCGATCATGGTCTGCACCCCGGTCGGTGATCTGTGGCGGGCAGCGCGATACGCTGCGCTCCGAAACGTTCGTCGCACTAACGAAGGTAGACTGTTAGTGTAACTAACGCAATAGACGGAGATACGGAGGACCCCCATGAGCCCGACCCCGGAGCCCACCCCGGCCCGGCTGCGCACCATCCCCAGCCGGCTGCTCGCGGGGGCCGCGCTCGTGGCCGACCGGCTCGTCGGTGAGCGGCTCGCGGCCGAGGGTGCGCGCAAGTGGCACTTCGCGGTCCTGGTCGCGCTGGCGGAGGCGGGAGCCGCGAGCCAGGCCGAACTCAGCGGCCGTACCGGCATCTACCGCAGCGACATGGTCGCCGTGCTCAATGAACTGGCCGAGGCCTCCTGCATCCGCCGCGAACCCGACCCTGTCGACCGCCGCCGCAACGTCATCACGCTCACCGCCGCCGGCCGCCGTCGCCTGGAACGCCTCGACACCCTCATCGCCGACGCGCAGCGGGAGCTGCTCGCGCCGCTCACCCCCGAGCAGCAGGCCCAGCTCGCCAGCCTGCTCACGGTCCTGACCGATCATCACCGGCCGCCGCATCCCGGCCAGGACGACGCGCACTAGGCGCGCACTGGGGCGCGCATCAGGCATGCACCAGAGGTCTACGAAGCCGGCGCCCCGAACCGCGCAAGCAGATGCCACACCCGCTTCAGCGCCTGCTGGTCATAGTCGCCCGACCGGGACGCCTCGCCCAGCAGCGCCGGGTCCAGGAACCCGTCGCGTGCCAGTGACAGGCCGAGGGTCACGAACTCCTGCCCCCGGTAGTCGCCGTGCCGGGCCAACTCGCCCACGGAGATACGGAATCCGCCGTGGAACTCCACGGGGCAGCCCAGCTTGCGTGCCGACGCCTCGACCTCCGTACCCCTGAAGCAGGGGTCGAGGACCAGCGCCTCGGCATCGGCGGCGAAGCGCACCGGGCCGTGGACCTGGGTCTCGATGTAGTCGTCGAGGGCGTCCTGGTCGTCGGCGAGCGCGAGGGGGATCAGGTCGCAGGCGGCGGCGACGCCGAAGTCGGCCGGCTCCAGGAAGCTGTCCGGGTAGCAGAAGGTCGTGCGAGTCAGCGCGCCCGCCGTCAGGCGCAGGTGCGCCGAGCCGAAACGGGGCGCCGCACCGGTGGTCCGGCGGCGGAAGTTGAGCCCGCCGTACACCGGACGCTCCGCGCCCGGCGCACCGTCGTACGCCCCGCCGAAGATCCGGCTCTCCCAGCGCCAGCGGTCGCCGCCCTCGTACGCGGTGAGACCGCCGTTGCTCGTGCCGGTCACGAACTGTGAGCTGTAGAGGCCCTGTTCGGCCATCGCGTCGAGGATCGGGGTGCCGTCGCCGGTCAGCCGGTCGGGGTGGAAGTTCAGGGTGACGCGCAGGGTCGCATCGAGCGGGCCGCCGCGCGCGAGGCCCGTCACGTGGTCCAGGGCGCGCGCGGCCCGTCCGGCCCGCACCCACGTCTGCGTACTCACGCCGTGTCCTCCCGCAGCCTGGCCGCCGCTTCCTGTCGCAGGCGGGTTGCCTGCTCCTGTCGCAGTCGGCTCACCGTCTCCTCGACGGCCTGGTCGACCAGCTCCTCCCGCGCCTCCGCCGCCGCCCGCTTCACCGTCGCGCTCATCCGCTGCGCCTCCTGCGTGGTCGGCAGAAAGCCCGCCAGGAGCAGGGGCAGGGACTTGCGTCGTACGAGGAGTTCCGCCGCGGATGTCAGCTGCGGGCGGCGCACCACCGACACGTTGACGCGGACGGCGTGCTCGTTGCCCTGCGGTACGCCCGGGCGGTCCGTCTCGATCGCGGCGTACCGGAAACCGTGGGCGAGTTCGCAGCCCGCGCATCCCGCGGGCCCGCGCCCCAGGCGCCCGCCGCAGTCACCGCACGTGAGGCGGTCGAGCGCGGCGTCGACCACGCGCCAGTCGTGCCGGTCCGGTTCGCTCACGACCAGCTCGGCCAGGGCGTGCTCCTCGGCGGGTCCGGCGCCCCAGTGCCGTACGAACGCGGTCCACTCCTCCTCGACGAGCGCGTCCACGAGCGCACGGCAGGCGGTGCACTCCGGCGCCCCGCCGTACGCGTAGCCCCCGCATTCCGCACACCGCCGTGGCGCGTCCCCGACCTCCGGTCTCACCATGGGCAGGACTATCTCCCATCGGCGGGCCGACCGGGAAACCCTTTACGCGGCAGTCCCCACACGGCAGTCCCCACACGGCAGTCCCTACGTGGCAGTCCCTGCGCGGTCGCGCTACGCGGCCGTGTTACGCGGTCGCGCTACACAGCCGTGCTACTCGGCCGCGACGACCCCTTGCAGCAGCCCCCACGTGAAGTCCCCGATATACGCACGCCGCGCGCCCTGCGCGTCCGGGGCCTCGAAGGCGAGGCGCCAGCGCGTGGGCGCCGCGCCTTCGCGCAGCGTTGCGGGCGGGAACGCACCCCCCACCTCGTCGACCGTGGCCGACCAGGCGGTGAGGTCCTCCACCGTCCGCAGTCGCGGCCCCGGCTCGCCCGGCGCGCGGATCAGCCACTCGTTGACCACCGCGGCGCCGCCCGGCGCGAGCAGCACCTCGAAGCGCAGGTCAGGCCAGAGCGGCACCGGCCAGAGCAGCGCCTCGCAGGCCAGGTCACCGACCTGGCGCCGCAGCGTCGCCGCGGGCGCCCCGAGCACGGACCGGTAGCGCGCCACGGCCCCCCGCCCCCGCGGCGAGCGCACCATCGCCTGCCAGCGACGGTTCGCCTCCCTCATCTCCCCTTGGGATACGCCGAGTTCGCGGCGTGCTTCCTCCACGCGTACGGGGTTGTGGTCGGCCATCCGGCGCAGCAGGACCAGCTGGAAGTCCAGCGGGGTGAACGGGGCGGGGGCGGGGTGTCGTGTCACAAGGATCCAGTGGATCAGACCGTCGGGCTCTTCGGGTAGCCGTAGCTCTTGACGCCCTTGCCGTCGTTCTGCCAGTTGAACCGCAGCGTGCCGTCGGTGTACGCCTTCTTGCTGCCCACGTACACCTTGAAGGTGCGGGTCCAGGTGCTGCCGTTGCCGGAGGCGTTCATCCGGTCGAAGTCGTCAAGGAGGTTGTAGTCCTTCTTGAGGTAGACCGAGTCCGTGCCGGAGCGGGGGCGGTTGACGTTGAGCCGGAACTGAGCCGAGTCGAAGGTGTTCGACATCGGGGGACCGTAGTTCGGCAGGAAGTCGAAGGTCACCTTGGACTTCGCGTAGACGTACGAGCCGGCGGCCTTGATGCAGTTCTTGACCGTGATGTTGAAGTTGTCGGGCGCGGGGCCGTCGTACGCCTCGTCGTCCATGTTGTGCTTTTCCGACTCGCAGTCCCAGCTCGCGGCGGAAGCGGAGCCGGTGCCTATGACGGAAACGCCGAGCACGCTCGCACCGATGACGGCGAGCGACAGAGCCCTCTTGGGCAGGTTGAGCTTCATAGGTGAAACATCCCCGTGTTGGTGAGCAAAGCTTGCTGATGCTAAGCGCGGCCGAGCCCGCCACCGCCCCCGGTCACGTGGTCGCCCCCTCCTCCGCACAGGCCCCTCACCGGTCCTGCACCTTGATCACCGCCCAGACCGTCTTGGTCATGCGGCCCGTACGTTCCCGGACGCCCCAGTCCTCGCTGAGCGCGTCGACAAGCAGCAGGCCCCGGCCCTCCTCGGCGAGCGGGCGCTCGGGCAGGGGGCAGGGCGGGCGGTCGGCGCGGGCGTCCGCCACCTCGATCGCGAGGCGTCCGAGGGTCAGCGCCAGCCGCAGCTCGAAGTCCCGGCCCGGTACGCGACCGTGCGTGACGGCGTTCGCGGCGAGCTCGGCGACGACGAGGGCGGCGGCGTCGGAGGCGGCCGACCCGTGCGGGACACCCCAGTCGGCCAGCTGCTGCACGGTGAGTCTGCGGGCTAGGCGGGCGCCGCGGCGGGTGGCGCTGAAGCGCTGCGTGAAGGTCAACTCGGTGGAGGAGTCGGTGATTTCGAGGTTCATGTCACTGAGCGTGGTCGGTCGCGTCTACGCTGACCAGGAGTGACGGCGCGACGGTGGGTAGCTGTATGAGTGCGTACGGGAAGCTGTACGGGCCGTCCACCGTGACCACGGCTGGCGCGAGGGCGGTGCGGAGTATGGCGGAACGTGAAGAGCGGCCGGAGCGGCCTGTCGAAGCGGATGGCACGGCCCATCTGTTCCGGGCGCTCGGCAAGCAGATCAAAGTGCTCCGGGAGGTGGCCGGGCTCCATCAGCGGGAGCTTGCGGCGGCGACCCACGTGGGCGAGTCGCTGGTGTCGTCGATCGAGCGCGGCGTACGGACTCCCCAGCCGGAGTTCTTGCACGCGGCGGATGAAGTCCTCGATGCACGGGGCGTGTTGAAGGCGGCGATCCCCGAGGCGCGGGAGGCGCTCGCGCGGTCACGGACGCGGCATCCGGACTGGTTCCGGGACTATGCGAAGGCCGAGGCGGAGGCCACTCAACTCCACGACTACAGCAATCAGGCAGTGCCGGGCCTGCTGCAGACACCGGATTACGCGCGGGCGATCTTCACCCAGCGCAGGCCGCTGCTCGACGAGGAGACCATCGAGACGCGTGTGGCCGACCGGCTGTCCCGCAGGCAGGTCTTCGAGCGCTGGCCCGCTCCGACGTTCACCTTCGTACTGGAGGAGGTGGTGCTTCAGCGGCCGATCGGTGGGAAGGCGGTCCATGAGGCCCAGTTGCGGCACCTGTTGGAGGCCGGGCGGCTAAGGACCGTGGAGCTTCAGGTGATGCCCACTGATCGCGAGGAACATCCCAGCCTGGACGGTTCGTTCATCCTCCTGACGCCCAAGGGGCGCCACCAGGTGGCCTACACAGAGATCTACGGCCACGCACGACTGGTCACCGATCCCGCAGAAGTCGGTGTCTTCGCCGACCGCTATGGGATCATCCGCTCCCGGGCTCTCCGCCCCTCGGAGTCCTTGGCCCTGATCGAGAAGATGCTGGGAGAGAGATGAACACCACCGAGGAACTCGCCTGGTTCAAGTCGAGCCACAGTAGCGGTGAAGGCGGCGCGTGCCTCGAAGTCGCCTACGCCTGGCGCAAGTCGTCGTACAGCGACGGCGAAGGGGGCGCCTGCGTCGAGATCGCCCCGTGCCCCCAAGCCATCCACATCCGCGACTCCAAGCACCACCACCCCGAAGCCGCCCACCTCACCGTGACCCCGGCCAGTTGGACGGCGTTCGTGGCGTTTGCGCGTACCGAGGTCTAGGCCTCCTCGGAGCCGTACAGCTCCGCGTACTTCTGCGACTCCATCCACTTGCTGTACGTGGGGGACTGCGGCCAGCCGTCCGGGACGTCCTGCCACTCCTCCTGGCGGCCGTACGGCAGCAGGTCGATCAACGGGAAGGTGTGGCTGAGCTGTTCGCAGCCGCGGCCGTCCGTGTGCCAGGTGCGGTAGACCTTGTCGCCGTCGCGCAGGAAGACATTGAACGCGAAGCCGGCGCCGGGCGGGGCGGGGCAGGCCGGCCCGCGCGGGGGCGCCTCCGGCGGGGAGGACAGACGCTCC
>NZ_JAEIMH010000030.1:69774-90430 GCF_016464295.1 Streptomyces sp. N35
CGCCGGGAGACAAGCCATGGCACGCGATCCGGGCGGGGGGGGGGGCGCCTACGTCCGCGCCGAAGGGGCTCCCGTCGGTCGAGTACCAGGTCATCCGGTTGCCGACCCGCTCCTTGTACGCGAGCGCCTCGTCGATGGGGCCCTGGGTGACGATCACGAAGCGGGCGTCCCAGTTGTCGAGGAAGTCGAGCCGGGTGAACTGGGAGGTGAGTCCGGTGCAGCCCGAGCACTGCCACTTCTTGCCCGGGAACCACATGTGGTTGTAGACGATCAGCTGGGACCTGCCCTCGAAGAGGTCGACGAGACGGACGGGGCCGTGTGCCGACTGGAGGGTGTAGTCGGGCATCTCCACCATGGGCAGCCGGCGGCGCTGGGCCGCGATGGCGTCCAGCTCGCGGGTGGCGGCCTTCTCGCGTACGCGCAGAGCGTCCAGCTCCTGCTGCCAGGTCTTGGCATCGGCCACGGGTGGTAGCGCCTTGTTGCTGTCGGTCATCGTGCTCATCCCTCTCGGGCAGCGGGCACGCGAAACTTTCGCGTGTGGAGGGTGGACCGCCGTGGGGGACGGAACTCATCGGTGCGGCAGCGGCGGCCTCTATCGCTGCGGCCGCCGCGGGGCCGCGGGGATACGGGCCGGGCTGGGGCGGGGGCCCCGCCGCCGGAAGAGGGGCGGGGTCACGTAGCGCGGGCCCGCGAACGGGAGGATGCGGCGCAGCAGGCCGAGGCCCGCGACGTGGGCCGTGGCGCGCTGGTGGGTATCCAGGTCGAAGTCGTCGAGCGGGAGCCAGGTCGCCGTGGGCAGGACCCAGCCGCGGTAGCCGTGCGCGGTGAGCAGGTCGACGATGGGCGCCGTGGGCTGGATCCGGGCTTCCAGTTCGATGAGGAGCGCCGGGCGGTCGCGCTCCAGGGTCTTCTCCGCGCCCTGGAGGGTGGCCAGTTCGCTGCCGTCCACGTCGATTTTGACGAAGTCGACGTCGTGCAGGCCGAGTTCGTCGACCGGTACGCAGCGGACGTCGACGCCGTGGGTGTGGATGTCGCGGCGGACCAGGGAGGACAGACCCCGGGTGCCGGCGTCGCCCGCCGGGAACCAGAGCCGTGCCGTACCGGGTTTGTCGCTCGTCGCGGCCTGGACCACGCGCACGTTGTGCGGAGTGATCCGCTCCAGGGTGCGGGCCAGATGCGGCACCGGCTCGATGGTCACGACCTGGTGCGCACGGGAGGCGAGGCGGCGCGACCACGGCCCGTACCAGCCGCCGATGTCCACCGCCGTACGGCAGCCGCGCGGCAAGTAGTCGTCGAGATGCGCCAGTTCGGGCTCGAAGCGTGGATAGAGGAGCTGGGCGAGACGGCCCACCACGTGTTCCGGGAGCAGGGGCCCGACGCGTGCGGCGAGGGTCATGAGGAGTCCGTCGCTCCCTTCGCGGCCTCGAGCGGTTCGATCCGCTTCAGGAGGCGTTCGTGCTCCTCGTCCGGCACCTGTTCGCCGGACGACGGCAGCAGCTGGGGGATCCCTTCGAGGATGGGGTAGCGCAGCCGCAGCCGGGGGTTGTAGAGCACCTCCTCGGGGGTGAGGAGATGGAGCGGGCCCTTGTCGAGCGGGCACGCGAGGATCTTGAGAAGGGGGTCGTCGGGGGTCATCGGCAAGGTCAACTCCTTGGCTTGCGGCGGTTGGTGAAGGACTTGGGCGGCGGCGGGGCGCTCGCGGGCGGCACCCGGCGGGGCAGATGGGTCGAGATGGTCCGGCCGGCCGGGGCGATGGGCGGCGGCGGACGGCGGGGGGAGCGGATGTGCTGCGGGGGCGGCTCGGATTCGGATTCGGATCCGGATCCGGGTTCCGGTGTCGACGCGGGATCCGCCTCGCCCCCCGGACCCGCGTCCGTTGCCGGTCCCGCTTCTGTACCGGCAGCCGGTTGCGTACCGGCATCCGCTTCCGTAGCGTCACCCGGCTCCCGTTCCGCACCGGCACCCGGTTCCGTACCGGCACCCGGCCCCGCACCGGCATCCTGCTGCTCCGCACCGGTTCCCGCCTGCGCGTCCCCGTCATGCCGGGGCAGGGCCAGCAGGACCACGACGGCGAGGCCCGTCCCCGCGAGGCGCAGCCCCAGGCGTACCGGATCGGTGGGCAGCGGTTCGCCGTACGCCAGGGTGCCGAGCACCGCGGTGTACAGACTGGTGACCGTCGTGCACACGGGCACGATCAGTGACGCGCGGGAGCGCTGCAGCGCCGCGGCCGACATGATCAGGCCGAACACGCCCGTACAGCACAGAAGATAGGGATACGGGGAGATCAGCAGGTCGAGGAAGCGGTCCATGAAGCGTCGGTCGTCGTCGGCGAGCAGATGGCTGGACACGCCCTTGATGGCAAGGGAACTCACGCCGTAGAGCAGCCCGACGGCCACTCCGTACCCGACGCCGCTGGTGGGCATCCGGTGCCGGTTGCGGGCGCGGCCGTCGACCGCCGTGTACAGCCAGAGGCCGGCCGCGAGCGACGGGACGCACACCACGATGACCGTCAGGACCGGTGCGTGCGTGCCGACCTTGTCCGCGCCCTCCTTGAGGGAGAGCACCACCATCAGGAGCGCGGCCAGGATCGAGGCGATGGCCCAGCGCTCCCGGCTGCTGGTCCGCTCGCCCAGCATCCGCGCCGACAGGATGACGAGCAGCACCAGACCGGAGACGAAGATGCCCTGGGCCGCGGCGATCGGCAGCGTGCGGTAGACGAGCAGCTGCGCGCCGAAGCCCGCCGCGAGGGCCACCGCGCCACCCACCCACAGAGGGCTGCTCAGGACGTGCGCGAGCAGCCGGAAGGGCTGGCTGATGTTGAGCGAGGGCATCGAGGTGAGGGCGCGTTTCTCCAGGACGAAGCCCACGCTGTAGAGCGCGTTCGCGAGCAGTGCCGCCGCCACCCCCCACCACATGGCTAGCCTCCGCCTGAGGGTTTGCGCGCATGGACGAGCAGGATCGAGGACGCCGAGGGCAGCAGGCACGCGGCCCGGTCCAGGGCGCGCAGCGGACGCGGTACGCCGTGGAAGGGCGCCCCCGCCATCCGTACGACCTCGAAACCGGAGGCGGTCAGGAACTCCCGCAGCGCACGGGCGGTGTAGAGGCGCAGATGGCCCACCACCTCCGAGCCCGGGCGGCCGTGGATGCCGCGCAGGCTGACCTCCGAGAACACCGGCTGGACGCCGGCCAGGAGCAGCGCGCGGTTGTACCAGGCGGCAAGGTTCGGTGTGGAGAGCATCAGATGGCCGCCGGGGCGCAGTACGCGGCGCAGTTCGTCGAGGGCCGCGTCCGGGTCCACGAGATGCTCGATGACCTCGCTGAAGAGCACCGCGTCCGCGCAGCCGTCCGCCAACGGCAGGCCGCCGTCGGTGAGTTCGCCGCGTACGACATCGGACATATGCGTACGGGCGCGGCGCAGGGCGTCCTGGGACCAGTCGACGCCGATGACGCGATGGCCGGACAGCAGGGGAGCCGCGGTCAGTGCGGCCGAGCCGTCGCCGCAGCCGATGTCGAGCACTGTCGCGGGTGCGGCCACCGCCGGGCCCAGCGCGTCGGCGAGCATCCGCGCCTGGCGCAGGCTGCGGGCGTCGCCGGAGGCCACGGGCACCGAGGGGTTCTCGTAGAAGTCCCGCAGGCCCGGGCGCGGACGGCGCTGGGTGGTGGTCATGAGCCCGCCGGTCGAGTCGTCGTGGTCATGAGCGTCCCGGTCGAGTCGTCGTGGTCATGAGCGTCCCGGTCGAGTCGGTCGTGGTCATGAGCGCTCCGGTCGAGTCGGTCGTGGTCATGAGCGCCCCGGTTCCGTCGCGTGCAGATAGTGCTCGAACAGATCGCGCAGATGTGACCCGTCGCCCGCGCTGAGCAGTGACTTCGACCAGCGCAGCGCCAGGTGCAGCCGGCCCGCGGTCGACGCGGTCGTGACCGTGAGGCCGCGCGGTACACGGGCCGGCGCCGAGAACCACACGGCGTGCGCCCGGCCCGCGTCGCCGAAGTCCAGCGGGTAGGGGACCCGGCCGATATTGCTGAGCAGGGTGGTCGAGGTCCACGGCCCGACCGCCTTGCGCAGCCCGCGCGTCACCGCCGCCCGCCAGGCCACCGGGACCACCGGAGCGGTCAACAGGGCCGCACCGTGGCCCAGTTGGGGCCGCTCCACGGACTTCAGGGCCCGGGTCCGCTCGGAGGTCAACCGCAGCAGCTCGTCGATGCCCGAAGCGTCCAACTCCTCGGCGGCGAAAGGTACTTCGACAAGGCGCGTACCGTTCCCGATCGGCATCTCCGCGCCGCGCGGACGGTCGTCCACCGGCATCGTGATCCGCATCGGCCGCGGCGCCTTGCCGTGCTCACGGTTCCAGTGCGCGATCATCAGCGCGGTGGCGACCATCAGTTGGTCGTTGACCGTGTACGGGACGCCCTTCTCGCGCCGCGGCACCGGCAGTTCGGCGATCAGCATGCCGTTGCCGGGGGAGCGCTCCGGGGTGCCGGCCGCCACATGCGCGGGCGGCGCCCAGGAACTCGGCATGTCGACGGCCGGCGCTTCGGAGCTCTCGGTACGGACCGGCGGCGCCGCGGGCGCGTTGTCCCGCCCGCCGTACAGCTCGGCCGCCGTGGCGAGCACCCGCAGACAGGCCGGACCGTCAAGGGCCGTGTGGTTGATGGTCAGGAACAGCACGCTCCCGCCCGCCACTTCCGGGTTCTCCACCATTTCGAGCCGGATCGGCGGCGACGCGGACAGCGGCGGCGCCTGGGCCAGCGCCCGTACCCGCGCGTGCTTGAGCGCATCCGGGCCGGACGGCGGGAAACTCACCACCGGCACATCGGGCTGGTCCGTCAGCTCCCACTCGTAGCGCCGCCGGTACCAGCGCCCCGCCGCCTCCCGCATCAGAATCCGCGGATGGCGGCGCAGCGCCGCACCGAAGGCCTCCTGCAGCCGCTGCCGGTCGGGCTGTCCGGGCAGATGCACCTCGATGTGTACGGTCTCGGGCTCCTCCTCCTGCAGACAGTGCCGTGCCACCTCGTCGACCACCGGGAACGGCACCCGGCGCGGGCCGGCCGCCGGTCGCGAGGCGGGATGCTGCACGGCGGTCATCGGTCCTCCGATCGGTCTCCACGGTCTCCGTCGTCGGGAGGGGTGTCCCGGGTCTCCCGCGGGTCGTCGGGACGGGCGTCGTACGGGGGCACCTCGTCGGACGGCGGTGCGGTGTCGGCGGGCGGCGGAGCATCGGCCGGGGGGGCGTCGGCCGGCGGTTCCTCCCCTGTCGGGCGGGGGCGGAGGGCGAGGAGGGTGGGACGGTGGTACGCGGGCGTGCCCTTCGCGGGCGGCTCGAAGACGGACGGTTCCGCGCCGGACGGGTCCTCGGCGGCCCGCTCCTGCGCCGGCTTCTCCAGATCCAGCGGCCACGCCTGCTCCGTCTCCCCGGGCGCCCCCGGCTCCGCGGGCCCGGCGGACTCGGGTGACTCCGCCGACTCGGACTCCGATGCCGCGGCACCGGCGGCACCGGCGGCGCCCGCAGCTCCTGCGGCACCCGCGGCCCCAGCACCCGCGGCCCGCCTGCGACGGGGCAGCCGGAAGGTCGGCCGTTCCTCGTCCGGCTCCGGCTGTGCGGCCCCGCGTCCGCGAGCCGACAGGGTGCCACTGGCCGCGTACGGCGCCGGCGTGCCCAGGGGCAGCGTCGTACCCGAACTGCCCGACGTATAGCCCCCGTACGGACCCGGATCCGGGTGCCCGCCGGAAGCGGGCGCCGCGCCCGGCCCCACCCTGGTGGCCGCCTGCCGGCGCATCCCGTCCGTCCCCACGCTCACAAGGGCGGCGAACAGCGCGATCAGCGCGAGGAGTTGAGCCGCGGGCGAGAACGCGCCTTCGTCCGCCACCGAGGCCTGTCCGGCCCCGGCGGCCGCCGCGATCCCGGCTCCCGCCATCGCCACGAACGCGATCGGCACGGGCAGCGCGTGCCGCCACCAGGCGAGCAGCGCGGGCGCCGGCACGAGCAGGGCGAACGGCCCCGCGATCACCACACCCACCAGGGTGAGCACCACGGTGCCGAGGATCAGCCCGGCGTCCGGCGGCACCGCGGACGGTCCCTGCCGGTTGGTGTCACGGCGCCAGACGACCAGCGCGACCAGCAGGAGCAGGACGAGCACACAGGCCGCGATGAGCCCGATCTCGTAGGTCGCCGCGGGCTCGAACTCGAGATCGATCGTGCCGCTCGCGCCGTCCGGCACCAGGAAGCCCTGCTGCCAGCCGTCGAGCCGTACCGGCGAGAGCTCCTTGCCGTCGAGGGTGGCCTTCCAGCCGTCGTTGAAGTTCTCGTACATCGTCAGATACGCGGCCGCGCCCGAGTCGACCGTCAGGGAGCGCCGGTCGCCCTCCCAGTCGTTGACGGTCAACGACCCCTGGTCCTTGGCGGGTTCGGGCACCGTGCCCCGGGTGAGCCGGACATCGGTGATCGCCAGCGCGTCCTCGTCGCCCGCCTGGACCCGGTGGGTCCCGGAGCCCAGCTCGACGCCGTCCGCGCCGCCGCACAGCTTGACCTCGATGGGGCGGCGCTCCATCAGGTCCTGGACCGTGCCCTCGGCGCTGGTCTGCTGCGGGGAGCCGTCGATGGTGAGCTCGGGCCCGTCACCGCACGCGAGCGTGAAGCGCCGCTCCGGGTCGGGCTGCTTGGTCCGGTACTGCTCCAGGTCGGGCAGGTACACCTCGGTCAGTCCGACCGGAAGCTGCAACTTCTCGTCGGCGAGCGGGTTGTGGACGGTCAGCGGTGCCGTCTCCGTGATGGTGATGTCGAGACGGTCGGTGGTGATCGGGTCGAAGCGGGCGCTGCCGTTCTCGTCGATCCCGACGACGGTCGACCCGTCAGGGGAGCTGATCTCCGCCTTCAGCGGCCGGGTGGACAGGCCGCCGGCCGCCGCGAACACGATGTGGTCGACCTCCTTCGCGTCCGGCCACTTCAGATGGATCACGTTGGAGTCCCCGGCGATCCACGCCGTGGTGAGATCCCCGTCCGTGAGGTTGCGCGGGGACAGGCCCCGGCCCAGCTGGGCCGTCGAATCCGCGGTCGCGATGATCTGCTGCTCCTGCTCGGGCGCGACCTTGTACAGCAGCTTGTCGTAGGCCTCGCCGGGCACCGAGACCGCGCTCGCCTCGAGGCTGTACTCACCGGCCGTCTTCACGTCGAACTGACGGTTCAGGCCGGTCTCCGCCGACAGCGGGGAGAGACCGCCCGGGTCGGAGGAGCGGTGCAGCGAGTACGTGGTCGCCGAGGCCTGGGTGCCGGCGGCGTCCGCGGGCAGCGCGAGCATCCGGTTCACCTCGACCCCGGGTACGGACACCTCGGAGAAGCCGGCACCGGACAGGCCGGGCCGTGCCTCCTCCACGTCCAGGATCGTGATCTTCAGCCAAGTCGCCGATCCGGAGGGCGCCTTGATCTTCTGCTCCGCGCCGTTCGCCTGCAGCGTGCTCTCCACGGCCTTGCCGCCGCCGTCCGTCTCGACCCGCACCCGGGTGGGCGCGGCCCGTACGCCGTTCTGCGCGAGCGGTGTCACGGAGAGCTCGCTCGGTATGTACTGCCGACCGTCGAACGCGACCCGCAGCCACTCACCCTCCGGCTCACCGGCGCTGCCCTCGGTCCAAGCGGTCGAGGGGTTGCCGTCGAAGGCGTTCACCGGGTCGTACTGCGGCAGATAGAAGAACCAGTTGCCGCTGGACGAGGCCGTGACCTCCTTCGCTCCCTGCAGCACGGCCGTCGTCTGGTGGTCGATGCCCTCGCTGGGCAGGACCTGGCGCGGCTTTCGGCCCGCCTCCTGCAGGCTCTCGCTGTGGTTGCGCTCGTCCTTCGTATACGTATAGGAGGTGTTGTTGTTGACCAGGCCGAAGCGGGTGTCGGCCCGGCGCAACCCGTCGCCGACCGCCTGGAGCTGGGGCGATCCGACGCCCGGGTGGTTGTCGCCGGCCAGGACGGTCGGACGGTTGCGCATCGCCGGGTCGGCGGACAGCGGGAGCAGCGCCTCAGGACCGCCGCTCACCACCGCGGTGTTGGCGGCCGGCTTGAGCCCGGCCTGCCCGGGACGCTCGGTGGCGTCCGACGGCGCGTAGATCTCCACGGCGCGCGAGCGCGGATACAGCCCCTCGACCTGGATCGGGGTGTCGTCGGAGATCCGGCCGCCGGTCGTCTGCGGTCCGAGCCCGGTCACGCGCTCGTAGCCGGACTCCTCGAGGGTCCGCTTGACCGTCGAGGTCGGCACGTAGCCCACCTGGTCGGGGTCGAGGTCGTTGCGGACGACGACGTAGTACAGCCCGGCGCGGCTCAAGTAGTCCCGCAGACCCGGCACTTCACCGCCGGTCATCAGCGCCTGCTCGACCGCGTCCATCGCCCGCCGGTTGCCCGGCTGTCCGAACGGCACGTAGTCCCGCTGGGCGAAACGCGATTCGGCGAGCACGTCGAGGGGCTGGTCGATGGGGGAGCCCCAGCTGTAGATGCCGTGCGCGGTGGCGGGCACGACCAGGGCACGCGAGTCGGGCGAGTACTTCTTCAGCCAGTCGGCCGTCGCCTGCCAGTACGTGGGCAGCTTCTGGAATGAACCCGGCTGCAGGATATTGCCGTTGAGATACGGAAGCAGCAGCCCGGGGATCACCAGGACCGCCGCGATCACGGGCGCGAGGCGCCGTCCCCGCACGGGACGTGCGCCGCGCGAGACGGCGGCGACCCCGACGAGATGCATGAGACCGAAGGCGAGCGCGAGCGCGAGACCCGTCTGGAACTTGTAGATGTTGCGGAACGGCACCAGCCAGCCGTCCAGCCAGCCCTGGAAGGTCTCGGCGAACGGAGCGCCGAACGCACCCCCGTAACCCGCCATGGTGACCAGGACGACCGAGATCACGGTCAGCACCAGCCAGCGCCGCTCCGGCAGATCGCGCCGGGCCAGGCCCGCGAGACCGAGGGCGGCGGCGAGTGCGGAGCAGACGATGAGGAGCACGCCGGTGGCCACGTCCCAGCCGGCGGGCAGCCAGGGTTCGCCGAAGTTCAGATACGCCACCCAGTTGCCGCCGCCGCGCAGCACCTCCGTGCCGGACATGGTGGCCGTGGTGGTCTCGGCGGTCTCCACGTACGGCAGGAAGTTCTCGCCGTGGATGCCGAGCAGCAGCAGCGGGACGATCCACCAGGCGGTGGCGAGGATGACGCCGGGCACCCACCACAGGATCATCGCCCGCTTGCGGGGGCTGTTCGGGCGGGACAGGAGATAGAGGCCGACGGGCAGCAAAGAGGCGAGCACCGAGGCCGCGTTGACCCCGCCCATGAACGGGATGATCGCGGCCGAGCGCAGCGCCGCGAGCCGTGCGCTCACCCGGTCGTTCGCGAGCGGCAGCAGTACCCAGGGCAGGACGGCGCCGGGCAGGGCCGCCGCCGAGGTCGAGCCGACGACGATCGTGTACGTGGGCCACAGGGCGTAGACCATCGCGCCCAGGAGGCGCGAGTGACGGCTGCCGATGTCGAGGCGTTCGGCCAGGCGCAGCGCGCCCCAGAACGCGGTCGCGACGATCAGCGACATCCACAGCCGCTCGGTCAGCCAGACCGGCAGCTGCAGGAGGTCGGCGATCCCGTAGAAGGGGAGCTGGGGGAAGGCGTAGCCGATGTACTGGTCGGAGATGCCGCCGAACCCGTTGCGGTCGTGCCACAGCTGACCGAGGTCGCTGAAGAACTTCCACGGATCGACGTTGACACCGAGTTTGGTGTCGAAGGTCATACGTCCTGGCGCGGCCGCCAGGAAGAGGACGAACACCACGGCCCAGAACCCGAGCAGCCAGCGCCGCGAGCGCGGCCCTTCGGGCGGCCCCTGGGTCGGCGGCGCGTTGGGCGCCGGCGCCTGGGGCGGGAGCTGCGGGGACTGGACCGTGCTGGTCATGGACACCGCCGGAGAATGAGAAGGAGATTCCAAGTGGCGAACTCACGCAGTCCGGGCACTCTCGTCACGGCCCCCGCCAGGAACGGCCAGTAGCGGGAGCGGGCCGAGACGATCTCGACGTCGTCCCGGGCCCGTACCTGGCGGAGTGTCGTGCCGATGTGGATCGCGTAGAGGTTCTCGCCGAGTGTGTGCTTGGCGGGCCTCGCGGTCCGCCGTTCGTAGCGTCTGCGGGCGCGCTCGGCGCCCAGGTAGTGCCAGGGCGCCCACTCGTGGCCGCCCCAGGGGGAGAACCAGTTCGTGAACGACACGTAGATCAGTCCGCCGGGCCGGGTCACCCGCACCATCTCGCTGAGGAAGGTGCCCGGATCGTCCACGTGCTCGAGGACGTTGGACGAGAAGGCCACATCGGCGACCCCGTCCGCGAGCGGAAGCAGATAGCCGTCGGCGAGCACGGTGCCCTTCGGGGGCTGTTTGCCGATTTCGCCGGCGTCGGGTTCGAAGAGATAGCTGTGCGCGCCGCGCCGGCGGAACTCCTCGGTGAACCAGCCGCCCCCGCCGCCGATGTCGAGGACCGTACGGCCTTCGAGGGGACCGTACGCCTCCACCTGGTCGGCGGCGTCGCGGGCGAGCAGCGTGTAGCAGTGTTCCGGGTCCTGCTGTTCGCGCAGGAACGCACGGAACAGGGCCAAGGACCTCCGTACGGAAGGATCTTTGGTCCTCCGCACGGAAGAGTCCTTGGCCGCCGCCCCCGTAGCTGAACTCACCGCACCCGCCCTCGCCTCAGTGCGACCGCCTCCGCGGCCACGGCCTGGAACTGGCGCACGGTGTGCGACCAGCGGTAGCGCGCCGCTCTGTTGGCGGCCGCCTTGCCCATGGCCTTACGGCGCTCCGCGGACAGCGCGAGCGTGCACCAGGCCGCCGCGAACGAGGACTCACCGCGGGCGAGGATGCCGGTCACGCCGTCCTCCACGGAGTCCCTGAGCCCGGGAACATCGAATCCGATCGCGGGAGTCCCGCGGGTCGCGGCCTCCGTGACGACCAGGCCCCAGCCCTCCACGGCGGAGGGGTGGAGCAGCAGCCAGGAGGCGCAGAGCAGCCGGTGCTTCTCGGCCTCCGATATCCGTCCGGTGAACTGGACGCCGGGGCCGGCCAGTTGCTCGAGCCGCTCCCGCTCGGGACCGTCACCGACGATCACGAGGCGGCCGCCGGTGACCGGGCGGACCCGCTCCCACAGCCGCAGGAGCAGATCGATCCGCTTGTACTCGACGAGCCGGCCCATCGCGAGGAACAGGGGCTCCTCCGAGCGGGGTTCCTGCGGGCCGGGCTCGTCCACGCCGTTGTGCACGACGCGGATGCGTTCACGCGGTACGCCGATCTCGCGCAACGCCGTTGCCGTCGAGGGGGAGACGGCGACCAGGAGATTGCCGCGCTGGGCGCCGGACAGCGCCCAGTGCTCGAGTCTTCGGCCGAGCCGGGCCGCGGGGCCCGGATAGCGCATCCCCCACAGGTCGGTGTGCACATGGTTGACCAGGCACAGCGTCGGTCCGCTGTGCCACAGGGGTGCCAGGTACGGCATGCCGTTGCACACCTCGACGAGCAGGTCGCAGTCGCCGACCTGACGGGCGAAGGCCGAGCGGGCGCGCAGATGGTGGGCGAGGTCGCCGCCGGCGGAGACCACTCGGTAGTCGCGGTAGGCCGCGGGCCCGCCGCACAGCAGCGTCACCTGGTGGCCGGCGTGGGTCAGGCCCTCGGCCAGCTGGTCGACGAGCAGTTCGCTGCCGCCGGCGGCCGGGTTGCCCAGGTCGCGGCGGGCCAGGAACACGATGCGGCGCGGGTAGGGCGGTACCGCGCTGTCGAGGGCAGGGTGCAGGGCCTCCTGAGGGGAAGAGTCGCGCAGCGAGGGGGGTACGTGCTGGGGCATTCGAGCTCCAACTCGTCTCGGGGTGCGGAACGTCTGTGGGGGGATCGTTCGGGGGCCGATAGGAGGTGGCTGGGGCCTTTCCTTACGGTCGTGCCGCGCTGTGGGGGAGCACGTCAACTCAGGTGGTGCGAGTGGGGATTTCCGACTGTGGACCGGCTGTGCACTTTCGGTAGGGCTCTCAAGTGGAGAGACAGTTTTCGCCCCCGTGTTCGCTCCGGCTACTCACGGAGGTGACAATTTCGGGCCCACTTGGGGCTGACGGCTCATCACTTCGTGAGGAAGTCCTCGGTGGCACCCGGGTATTGGGGCAAGTGGTCTAAACCGGGGCAGAAACCGGTGCGGGCGCCGGCGATCCCGATTCCGGTTCGTTCGGCGGCCCGGCGTTCGGCCGTTCCCGTCCGCGGATGACGAGCACCGCGCCGACCGCGACCAGTACGAGTCCGAGTGCCCCCGCCCCGACGGGCAATGTCCCGCCGACCAGCTTCAATCGGGCGCTGTCGTCCTCGGCCAGCGCGACCTGCGCCTTCTGGGTCTTCTCGGTGAACGCGATCTTCTCGCTCTCGAGCAGCACCACCGCGTCCTCGTCCGAACCCGGCGCCCGCAGCGTCTTCTTGGGCCCGATCTGCGCGTAGATGATGCGGCCCGTGCGCTGATCGGCGACCAGCTCGATCCCGTGGTTGGCGTACCACTCCTCGGCCATCACCTGGCCGGCCTTCGAGCCGACGAGCACGCCCGGAACCTGGCGCGTCCCGGTCTTGACCGGCGCCACCTTCGCCTTGAACAGCAGGCCCTCGTACCCCTGGACCTTCCGCTTGCCCTCGTACGTGAGCGGCACCGTCGCGCCGAGGGTGTTGTCCCACCAGCGGTAGGAGCGTTTCTCCACGTCGAAGGGGAACTTCAGATACGCCTCGCCCTCGAAGTAGGGCTCTTCCTGGCAGCAGTGCACGGGCCGGTTGGTCTCGCGGTCCGTGACCCAGCGTTCCTGGGTCCACTGCAGCGAGTCGTGCGGCGAGGAGGCCGGCAGCGACTTGTCCGGATCAACCGAGGTGACCACGTCCCAGACGGCCACCTCGTCGCTGCTGTCCGCGACATCGCCGCGCACCTGGCGGGTCACCGTGAGGTTCTGGTTCTTCAGGGTCTCGACCTCGCCGGTGTCGAAATACGCGCCCTTGCCGGTGAAGACGGTCGTCGTGTCGATATCGGTCGGAGTGCGCTTGGCGCGCGGTTCCACGTACCACGCGAGCAGGGGGGCGAGGACGAGCAGAAACACGCCCAGCCCCAGGATGAACAGCGACAACGGGGAAGCGGTACGGCGCATCCGGGCACTCCAAGGAGGGTTGGGTCGAGTGCGGCACCCCGGTCGAGGGCGCCGTTCGGTGGTGCGCGAGACGTGCACGAGCTGTACAAAAACAGCATGTGCTGTATGGGCCGGGAACCGTAGGCGCACTCTTGACGCACTGTCAATGGACCCTCAACACTGGGCACTTGCCGGATGGGGCCGGCAGTGGACCGGTTGGGCTCTCTACCGATACGGGTTGTGGTGACCACTCAACCCGTGAGTCGAGAGGCGGACCCCGTCATGCACAGACTTGTCGCCGGCGCACTCACCGCGGCCGTCGCCGCGGTACTCGCTGTCGCCGCAGCGTTCGGCATCGTGGCGCTCCTGAACGCCACGCCCGACCAGCCCAACACCCCGCTGATCAGTTACGAGACGCCGCAGGACCGCTGATGGCCGTGACCGGCCACTCGGCGTGGCGCGACGTACCGCGCCTGCAGATGAAACTGTTCACCGAACGCGCCCTCGACGAGGTGCCGCGGCTCGCCGACGACATCCTGCGCGAGATCCGCCGCGAGTACCCCCAACTCCAGCTCGTCCTGGACGAGTCGGGCGAGCCCATGGCCCTGATCGGCATCCGCCGCGCCCTCGACGGCTTCGTACGGGAACTCGCCACCCGCGAGGACCGGCCGCGCTATCAGCTGGAGATCTTCCAGGAGTTCGGCCGCGGCGAAGGGCTGCACGGCCGCACCCTCGACTCCCTGCAGGCGGTCTACCGCCTGGGCGTGCGGCTCGCCTGGCGCCGGCTCACCGAGATCGGACAGGAGGTGGCGATCCCGCCCCCTGCCATGTACGAGCTCGCCGAGGCGGGCTTCGAGTATCTGGACGGCCTTGTGGACTTGTCGGTACGTGGTTACGCCGAGGCAGCGGCCCGTCAGGCCGGTGAACGCCTGCGACTGCAGCGCAAGTTGATGGAGCTGCTGCTTGCCGAGCACCGCAGCGATCCCTCCGACCTGCTCGCCGAACGCGCCGCCCGCGTCGGCTGGGACCTGCCCGAACAGGTAGCGGTCGGCGTCCTTCGCCGCCCGGCCCGCGAGGCCATGGCACCCCCGGTCGGCCAGGGCGTCCTGCTCGACATGGAGAGCGAGCAGCCGCGCATGGTCGTGCCCGACCCGGACGCGGCCGGCCGCGCCGAGCATCTGCGCCGCGCGCTGAGCGGCTGGTCCGGCGCCATCGGCCCGCCCGTGCCGCTCGCGGACGCGGGCAAGTCCCTGCGCTGGGCGGAGGCCGCGGTCGGTCTCATGGAACGCGGACTGCTCCCCGCCGGCGAAGTCCTCTTCTGTACGGAGCACACCGAGGCGCTCGTCCTGCTCCAGCCCGAGGAGCTCCTCGACGACCTCGCCCGCCGCTGTCTCGCGCCGCTCGCGCACTGCGGCCCCTCCCACGGCCGCCGCCTCGCGGAGACCATGCTCGCCTGGCTGGAGACCCGCGGCGGCGCCCCCGAGGTGGCCGCCCGCCTCGGCGTCCACCCGCAGACCGTGCGCTACCGCCTGCGCCAGATAAGGGAGTTGTGGGGCGACGAGGTCGACGACCCGGACCGCCGCTTCGAGCTGGAACTGGTGCTGCGGGCGCAGCGGTTGAGGGGGGTGCTCGGGGGCGGGTGAGGGGGAGCCAGGCGATCCGCGGGGCGGGTGAAGCCGTCTCTCACGCGACCCAGGGGCGGGCGGAGCCGTACGTCATGCCACCCAGGAGCAGGCGAAGCCGTACGTCATGCCACCCGCACCACGATCTTCCCGGTGTGCGCGGAGGACTCCATCAGCCGGTGCGCCTCCTGGATCCGGTCGAGCCCGTCGAAGGTCTCCGCGATCACCGGCGCCAGAGCACCCGACGCGAGACCCGAGGCCAGATACGCACCGGCACGGTCACGGAAGCCCGGATCGTCGATGAGGACGCCGTTGTTGTACGTATGCACGGTGAGCGGCCAGTTGAAGGAGAGGTGGATCGGGCCCGGGTCCAGCCACCCGTAGAGCACCACCGTGCCACCGGGGCGCAGTGCGTCGCCCACCGCCCGGAAGCCGGGGCCGCCGATCGCGTCGAAGGCCAGGTCGGCGCCCTTGCCCCTGGTGATCCGGTGGACCTCCTTCGCGAGGTCCTCCGTGTCCGTCACGATCACATGGGCCGCGCCCAGCTCCAGGAGCCGCTCCCGCTTGCTCTCGCCCCGCGTGGTGACGACCGGGATCGCGCCCGCGCGCCGTACCACCTGAATCGCCGCCGTCCCCACACCACTTGAGGCGCTGGTGATCAGCACATGGTCACCGGGTGCCATGCGCGCGGTCTCGTGCAGGGCGCCGTACGCGGTGGTGTACGTCAGCCAGGCCGCCGCGGCGGTGCGCGCGTCCGTTCCCTCAGGGCTACGTACCCAGAACTCGGCCGGGTGGACGACCCGTTCGGCATGCACCCCGTGCGTGCCGAAGTCGAAGCCGGCGGTAGCGAGCACCTGATCCCCGGGCGCGTACGCCGTGACCCCCTCGCCCACGGCCTCGACCACCCCCGCCGCCTCGTAGCCGAGCCGTGAACCCGGCAGCGTCGCCTGGTAGTAGTAGCCGCCCGAACGGAACAGCGCCTCGGCCCTGTTGAGCCCGATCGCCTCGACACGGACCTGGATCTCGCCCGCGCCGGGGGAGGGCAGCGGCACCTCCTCGACCTTCAGGACCTCGGGACCGCCGAGCGAGTCGAAGACGACGGCCCGGGTCATGCCTGCCGTCCTGCCCTTGCGCTGTGTGTCAGTTGTCATGCCGACGACGCTACGGAGCAGAGAAGAGACGATCCATGTCTGTCTGCCTCCCAGTTATGTCCTATCGTCTTGCCCCGTGGATGTATTGAGCGATGCCATCGCCGCCATGCGGATCGGCCGGCCGCACTCCTCCCGCAGCGTCGAGCGAGGACCCTGGGGCATACGGTTCCCCTCCTCCGACGGAGCGGGCTTTCATGTCGTCCTCCAGGGCTCCGCCTGGCTGCTCCCGCCCGCGGGCTCCGGCGCACCCGTCGCCCTCGGCCCCGGCGACATCGTCTTCATGGCCCACGGCAACGGTCACGGACTCGCCGACCACCCTGAAACCCCTCTGGAAGAAGCCCGGTTCAACCCCGACGGCAGCTGGATCGCACCACCGCGCCCCGACGGCCCCGTACAGCCCGGCGACACCCTGATGATGTGCGGCGCCTACCAACTCGACCGACGGCGCGCCCACCCCCTCCTTTCCGCCCTGCCGCCGTACATCCACCTGCCCGCCCGCGTCGGCACGCACGACCGGCTGCGCTCGGCCGTCGACCTCCTCGGTGCCGAACTGGCCGACCCCCAGCCAGGATCCGACGCGATCGTCCCCGCGCTCCTGGACTCGCTGCTGCTCTACCTGCTGCGCACCTGGTGGCTGACCGACCGGCCTGACTGCCCGGCGGGCTGGGCCGGTGCGCTGAGCGATCCGGCGGTGGTGGCCGCCCTGCACGCACTGCACGACGACCCCGCGCGGCCCTGGACGGTGGAGGAGCTCGGCGCACGCGCCGGACTGTCCCGGGCCGCCTTCGCGCGCCGCTTCACCACGCTCGTCGGGCAGCCGCCGCTCACGTATCTGACCTGGTGGCGCATGACGCTCGCGGGCCGCGCCCTGCGCACGGGCGACGCGCCGCTGCGCGTCCTGGCCCAACAGGCGGGCTACACCTCGGAGTTCGCCTTCGCCAAGGCCTTCAAGCGGGAATACGGAGTCGCCCCCGGCCACTACCGCAAGCAGGGCGCGCCCCTGGCCCGTACGGCCTGAGCGCGTCCGTCACCGGACACCACAGGACTCACTGTTTGCCACAGAACTTTCACAGCGCCTGCATCTGCCGTTACCGCAGGTGGGCCTAGCCTCCCCACACCATGGACTACTGCCACCCCTGTCGCCGCCACCTCAACGGCGCCCTGGCCTGCCCCGGCTGCGGAACCCCCGTCGACGCCGTGCGCCGGTACGCCGAGGAGGTCGCTGCCGTCGAGGCGGCACCGGAGTCGGACCAGCCCGACGAGCAGCCGTCGGGCACCCGCTCCCACCGCGGCAGGCGCGCCCCGCGCTCCCGCGCGTCCCAGCGCGCGCACCGCCGCAAGCGGCACAAGGTGCTTCTGATCACGGCCGGTCTGGCGCTCGCGGCGGGCGGTCTGAGCCTCGCGGAACTGGGCACGGAGCACCCCACGGAGAACGTGGCGGCCCCATCGGCGTCCCCGGACCGTTCCGTACCGGACCCGTCCATGTCCTCGTCCTTCGCGGAGACCGGCACTGCGAGCGATGGGCCCACGTCGGCCGCGCAGCCCACCCGTCAGCAGGCCGAACCGAGCGCGTCGGAATCCTCGTCCGCTCCCGTGCAGAGCCCGGACGGCAGCGCCTCGGCGCTCGATCCGGCGCCGTCCGACGACGATCCGCCTGCCACGAGCGCACCCCGCCCGACCCGCACGTCGAAGCCGAAGCCGAAGCCCGAGCCGACCCCCTCGAAGGACTGCGAGCGCTTCCTGTTCTGGTGCACGTGAGCCCTCAGCGGCGGGAGGTCACCAGTCGACGTGCGCGGTGATCCACCGCGTCAGCGCCTTCTCGTCCTCGGCGGGCGGCAGTTCGGGCCCGCAGTCCAGCGGGGTGAGCGACAGCTGGAGGTGCGTGAGATAGCCGTACGGCCCGTTGTCCGCGTGCGGACCGAGGACCAGGGCATGGGTGGCGGTGCGCCAGATCCGGTGGGTCATCGCGGAGCCGGTGACCACGGTGGCGTCGCAGACCACGGTACGTTCCGGCCCCGCGCCCAGCTGCTCGGTCACGGCCTGCGCCGCCTGGGCCAGCACCGCTTCGCAGTCCCCGACGGTCGCGGGGCGCAGGCCCGTCCAACCGGGCTGGGTCGCCCAGTCCTCCATCTGCCCGTACAGCCAGGGGCCGTTGGTCATGTCCTCGTCCTCCGGATCGACGGGATAGAGCTCGCCGAAGGCCAGGAGGTGGAGCCCCTCGGGGTCACCGAACGGTTCGTAAGGGTTGTCGCAGCAGTGCATATGTCCGTGCCCGGTCCGCATGTACCCGTCGAAAACGGCGTCGTCCGTGGTCCAGCCGCGCCGGGCCAGCTCGGCATCGGTCGCGTCCTCGTCCCCGCGCAGCTCCGTCGTGGCCGGCAGGGCGAGCAGCTCGGCGACGGCCTCGGGCGTCAACGGGCGGTGGGCCAGGGCGTGTACGGGCAGATCGGGTGCGGGGTTCGGCATGCGGGCCACTGTAGGAGCGCCCACTGACACCGCTCGGACCGGGCGCATCGGCCCGGCCCGTACGCGACCTCAGCCCAGCATCCGTGCAAGCAGGTCCCGCAGCACCACCCGCTCCTCGTGCGAGAGCTCGGCCAGCGGTTCGCGGGCGAAGGCCAGACCGTCGCGCAGCTCCCGGGCGGTGCGCCGGCCCTCGTCCGTGACCGCCGCGAGCTTCACACGCCGGTCCTGCGGATCCGGGCGCCGCTCCACCAGGCCCCGGGCCTCCAGGCGGTCGATGATGCCGGTGACATTGGACGGCTCGCACTTCAGCCGTACCGCGATCTTCCGCATCGGCAGCGGTTCGAGCGTGAGCAGGGCGAGGACCCGGGCCTGGGCGCCGGTCAGCGAGTGTGCGCCCGCGGCCCGCTCGTACTCCTCGTGGTAGCGCGCCACCACGGTGCCGATCAGTTCGACGACCTCGATGGTGAGCGGGTCGACGCGGGGTACGGGGGTGGTGGCCATGCTCACCAGGGTACCCATTTACTTGACATAGTGAAATATCAAGCCGCATGGTTGTTTCACCACCTGAAATAAATCGCCGTCCGAAGCGAAGCACCACCTGAAGCGAAGCGCCACCTGAAGCCAAGCACCACCTGAATCCGAACCACCTGAATCCGAACCACCGGCTGACGCACCCCCGCCGTCCGCACCGTCAGAAGGGCCGCCCCATGTCTTCCCTCCCCGCCACCTCCCGCGCCTGGCACCTCGTCGCCCGCCCGCACGGCTGGCCCAAGACCGAGGACTTCGCGCTGCGCGAGACCCCGCTCGACGCCCCCGCCGAGGGCCGGATCCTGGTGAAGAACCTGCACTTCTCCGTGGACCCGTACATGCGCGGCCGCATGAACGACGTGAAGTCCTACACCCCGCCCTTCCAGCTGGACCAGCCGATGGACGGCGGCGCGGTGGGCGTGGTCGTCGCCTCGAACGCGGAGGGCTTCGCCGAGGGCGACCACGTGCTGCACGGCCTCGGCTGGCGCGACTACGCGGACGTGCCCGCCCAGCACGCCAAGAAGGTCGACCCGGACGTGGCGCCGCTCTCCGCGTACCTCGGTGTGCTCGGCATGACCGGTCTGACCGCCTACTCCGGCCTCCTCGAGGTCGCCTCCTTCAAGGAGGGGGACGCGGTCTTCGTGTCCGGCGCGGCCGGCGCCGTCGGCAGCCAGGTCGGCCAGATCGCCCGCCTCAAGGGCGCCTCGCGCGTGATCGGCTCCGCGGGCTCGGACGACAAGGTGAAGCTGCTGGTCGAGGAGTACGGCTTCGACGCGGCCTTCAACTACAAGAACGGCTCCGTGGCCGAGCAGCTCAAGGCCGCCGCTCCCGAGGGCATCGACGTCTACTTCGACAACGTCGGCGGCGACCACCTGGAAGCGGCCATCAGCCGTCTCAACGTGCACGGCCGGATCACGGTCTGCGGACTGATCTCCCAGTACAACGCCACCGAGCCGCCGGCCGCCCCGCGCAACCTCGCGATGCTGATCGGCAAGCGCCTGCGCATGCAGGGCATGCTCGTCATGGACCACCAGGACCTGGCGCCGCAGTTCATCCAGGAGACGGCCGGCTGGATCGCCTCCGGAGAGCTCAAGTACCGCGAGACCTTCGTCGAGGGCATCGAGAACGGCGTGGACGCGTTCCTGGGTGTGCTGCGCGGTGACAACACCGGAAAGATGATCGTCAACCCGGTCAAGTAATCTGCCCCAGAGAGCCTGTCAGGGTCGTGGGCGCGAGCCCGGCGGGCACACAACAGGAGGAAACGCTCTTTCATGGCTATCCAGCAGTCGGACGTCAAGTACACCGCCGTCGCCACCGCCGAGAACGGCCGTGACGGCCGCGTCGCCGCGCAGTCCGGCAACCTCGACGTCGTCGTGAACCCACCCAAGGAGATGGGTGGCTCCGGCGCCGGCACCAACCCCGAGGAGCTCTTCGCCGCCGGTTACGCGGCCTGCTTCCAGGGTGCGCTCGGCGTCGTCGCCCGCAACGAGAAGGCCGACATCACCGGCTCGCGCGTGACCGCCGAGGTCGGCATCGGCCAGAACGACGAGGGCTTCGGCATCATCGTCGCCATCAAGGCCACCATCCCCACGGTCGACATCGCCAAGGCCCAGGAGCTCCTGGACAAGGCCCACCAGGTCTGCCCGTACTCCAAGGCCACCCGCGGCAACATCGAGGTCACGGTCGAGGCCGTCTGATCCGCCGCAGCCTCTGTTCGACAACGGGCGCGCCCCCCGGCCCGGGGGCGGCGGGCGTGGTGGTGCGCCTTGTCCCTTAC
>NZ_JAEIMH010000030.1:90440-94764 GCF_016464295.1 Streptomyces sp. N35
CCGCGCGCCCCCGCCCCCCCCCGGCACGGGGGGGCGCCCGTTGTCGTACGTCCGTGTCCTCATATACGCGCAAGGGCAAGCCACTTGGAGGGGGACCCCATGACCACACTGCGCGTAAAGGCGTTCGACCACCTGGTCCTGAACGTCACGGATGTCGAGCGCTCGCTGGCCTTCTACACCGGCCCGCTCGGCCTGGAGCCGGTCCGGGTCGAGGAGTGGCGCGCGGGCAAGGTCCCGTTCCCGTCGGTCCGCATCACGGAGTCGACCATCATCGACCTGTTCGACAAGCCCCGCGGCGAGTCCAACATCGACCACATCTGCCTGACCGTGGACCCGCTGGACTGGCAGCAGGTCATCGACTCGGGCACCTTCAAGGTCCTCGACGGCCCGGTCCCGCGCTTCGGCGCCCGCGGCTCGGCCCAGTCCCTCTACATCGAGGACCCGGACGGCAACACCGTCGAGCTGCGGTGGTATCCGCAGGACGTCACGGACTGAGGCTGCCGGACGCCGTCACCACCGATCGGCCGGTCATCGTTCGACCAGGGCCGCGCGGACCCGTTCGTCGCCGACCGAGGCGAGGTACTCGCCGAAGGCGACCGCCTCCGGGCCGGTGGATCGATGCGCGATCGCCACCGCGTGCATCAGAGCGCGCGGAGACGAAGAGACTGCCAGTACCTCCCTCGCCAGCCGGACCGCGCGTGCGCCGTCGACCGGGGCCACTGCGGCGGCCAGGTCGACGAGTTGGGTCGCCAGGTCGAAGCGGGCCGAGTCGATACCGGTGAGCCCTCTGTGCACCGTGTCCGCGATCTCCGGAAGGAGCGACTTCACCACCGACCTGTCCAGGTGGTCCGCGAGCTTCTCGTCGAAGTACTCACAGTCCGCGATCCGCACCAACGCCCGCAAAGCCTCCGTACGCCGCTCCGTCGTGGCCTTCTCCTCGCTCAGCACCTCGCTGTCGGAAACAGCGAGGGACAGCTGGGCGAAGGTGTTGTCGACGGAGAACCTCCGGTCGATGAGGCAGCCGTACCAGGGCGCCTGCTTCGGATGTGCGGCAGCCGCGAGCACCGCCGCGAAGCCTGCGGCCTCGGCCCAGGTGGTCAAGGCGACGCAGGCCGCGAGCCGGTGCCACTCCAGGGCCGAGGTGTCGTGCATGAGCGCGACGAGGCCCGGTACGCGTTCTTGGTGCCGGGGTTCGTCGAGCCCTTCGTAGATCACGTCTTCGAGGTCTCCGGTCGGCCGCCCGGCGAAGTCGGTGCCGAGCAGTTCGTCGAAGCGGCTCATGTGCGGGTGCCGTCCCAGTGGGCGGCGCGCAGCCGTTCCAGCGTCCCGCTCGCAGGATGGTCGGTCACGTGATGTTCAGCCCCTTCGCCCGCTCAGCGCACGATGACGCTGACATCGCCGCCCCGCTCGCGGATCCACGCCTCGAACTCCTCACCGTCCAGCATGCGGCTCTCCACTCCATCGCCCAGCTCCACCGGTCCGAAGACGGAGCCTCTCATTCCGCGCACCACGGTGTTCCGGTCGAGTCTCGCCTTGAAGGAGTTCTCCTCGACGGTGGCGTCGGTGAGATCAGCCCCGCACAGGTTCACGTTGAGCAGGGACGCACCCGCGATGGTGGCGCCATGGAGACTCGCCCCCGATGCGTCGACGCCGTACAGCGACGCCTTGACGAGGTTCGCCCTGTCGGGGTTCGCCCGGCGCACCGCCGGACAGATCGGCTCCGGTCAGATCGAGACCGACGGCATCGAGTCCGCCACGGCAGCCGCTGCCCACCCATTCCCGCAGCCTGGCCGCAGCGGCGGAATCAGCCGGGTAGACGCTCGGCGCCCAGTACACGGCTAGACCCTCTCCGCCACGGCCGTCATCGGTCCCTCGAAGTCGCCGATCCTCACTCCGCTGCGAGGCCCTCACTCAGCTCGGCGAGGGTGGTCGGTACGGGGTCGGCTTCCGCCGGAACGCGGCCGGCCACCCCGTCCGCGGGCAGCCGGCGAAGTTCCGTGAGGGCCTGCGTCGGGGACAGGCCCTCGGCGGCCGCTTCTCCGAGCCGCTCCAACCAGATCAGGCCGGCCTTGTAACCGTTCTCCTCCGCGGCGTCGCGCGGTTCGAAGCTCGCAGCACGCTCGGGGTCCGAGGCCCATAGCCGGCCGAGTATGCCGTGCTCGCCGACCACGGGCAGGCTGTGTACCTGACCGTTCGCCGACCGCGCGTAAGCCGTGGTGTCGAATGCGGGACCGTGCTGGAAGACACGATTGCGGTACGGGACTTCGAAGCTGTCCCAGACGTCCGATGCGCTGCCGTCCGGTGCGAAGTAGTTGTTGATGCCCTGCTCGGAGGGCTTGGCGAACCACGTCGGATCGTCCGGATCGGTCTCGGTGCCCAGGGCGTCGGCCAGGCCGCCGAGGACCGTGGTCAGACGGTGGCCGTTTGCCGCGTGGACGTCGGGCTGCGCGCGGCCCTTCAGGTCGTACGGCAGCCAGATGTCGGTGAACGTCGTCAGATCGGTGGTGACGAAGTCGAGCAGCGCCGAGCTGCCGAGCCGGAACACGCCCTGCTCCACCCGGGCACCCTGTGCCGTACGCACCTCACCCGCGAGGGTGACCGATACGTGGACCGAGCCGATCTCGCCGGGCCGGAGCGCGGCCGTGACCGTCCGTGCGAGATCCTCCGCCGATGCCTGCCCGCCCAGCGGAACATCTCCGTCGAACAGCCGCGCATCCGAGCTACCCGCCTCGTGGACGGAGACCTGCGCGACCGTCGTGCCGACGGCGAAACCGTGCGTGGCGAGCACCTGGTGAGCCGTGAGCAGAGCGTGCAGCGCGGCGAGGATCGGGTCGCCCGACTCGTCCTCCCGGCCCCAGGTCCAACGGCCAACTGCCGTGCTGGCGATCACAGCGCTCCCTTCGGCATGAATGTCCCGCCGGGCGGGATCGTCAGAACCCCGTCTTCGACGCGGATGACGAACTGAACGTTAGTCTTTCCGTACACATCCGTCAGACGCTGCGCAGTCCGCTGATCCGCGAGGTCGGCGAGGGTGCCCTTCGTGTCGACCACGAAGGTCTTGAAGTCCGCGCCGGATTCGTCGAGCTGCTTCAGATTGCTGAAGATCTTGCCGACGACCTTCTTCGGGTTCTGGACGTCCTTGAACTGGTAGCCGTGGACGTTGCCGTCGGCGTCCCTGGCCATGACGTCAAGGTCGGTGTCCTTGCCCGTGACGACGCCGGGCTTGATCTCCGATCCGCCCTTGACCTCGAACGAGATGTCCTCGACACCACTCGCGTGCAGCCGGTTGCCCAGACGCAGCTGTTCGATGCCACCGGACATCTTGTCCGCGTGGCTGAGGCTGGAGACCACCTGGTCGTAGCCCTCGATCCCCTTGAAGCGCCCCGACGCGATGGTGTCGGCGATCTCCGCGCCGTTCGGGTGCTGCCCCAGGTTGTCCAGGACACTGTCCAGGTCGCCGGGCTTGACCTTCGAGCCGCGCAGCTGGTCGCGGACCTGCTGCTCCAGAGGTCCACCGCGCTCCATCGGCTGGTTCCGGTCGGCGGGGCGCTCCCAGTCGTGCGGGGAGTCGCCCGCACCGCTTCCTGGCGGACCGCTGGGCGGGTCGTTCGGCGGATTGCCGGGGCCGTCGCCTGTGCTGCCAGGGCCGTCGCCGTGTCCTCCCGCCGGCAGCTCGGAGCCGCCTGTGCCCGGCGCCTCGCTGTGGGCGCCGGCTCCAGGCGTGTGATCGCCCGCAGCGGGGCCGCCCGTGTGCCCACCACCGGTCGGTGTTTCGTGGCTCGCGGAAGGCCCGCGGCCGAGGTCGTCGGCGCCACCACCGGGCAGATGCTGCGCACCGCCGCCGGGCGTGTGGGTCGCCCCGCCGCCCGGCAGGTTGTCGCCCACGTGCACGGCGTTGTCCGCGGCGTTCGGCACCGCGCCGACGAGGGCGGGCTCGCGAACGGGCGTTTCGATACGGGGCAGTTCGGCCGGCCTGGCGTTCGGGCCGAGCGGCTTCGGGGCGTCGTCGGCGTGCTGGATGACGGTGCCCTGGCCGTCGAGGATGTTGCCCTTGGGGTCCATGTACTGGGCCGGGACACCCGCCTCGGTGGGCAGTTTCACCGTGCCCTGGGGGACGGTGACCGCACCCTCGGGCAACTTGAACGTGCTGTCGGAGACCTTGACCGCGCCGTCGGGAATGGTCGCACCGGGCGGGATCTCGAAGCTGCCGTCGGGCAACTTGAGCGCACCCTCGGGCAGTTCGAAGGCGTTCGCGGGCAGGGGCGGGATGTCGATGTTGCCGACGCCCTTCAACCCGGCCATCACATCACCGAGCTTCGACAAG
>NZ_JAEIMH010000031.1:0-50925 GCF_016464295.1 Streptomyces sp. N35
GGGCGGGGGGTGTGGGGGGGGGTGGGGTGTCGGGGTGCGTGAGGTGTTGGGGGTCGTGTTTCACGTAAAACACAACCCCGAACCGGTCACAGCGGCAGCTTGAATCCCACGTGGGAGGGCTCGAAGCCGAGCCGCTCGTAGAAACGGTGGGCGTCGGTGCGGGTCGCGTCCGAGGTGAGCTGGACCAACTGGCAGCCCTGGCGCCGGGATTCGTCCACCGCCCACTCGATGAGCCGGGTGCCGAGTCCGCTGCCGCGCTCGTCCGCGTGGATCCGTACGCCCTCGATGATCGAGCGGGTGGCACCGCGGCGGGAGAGGCCCGGGATCACCGTGAGCTGCAGCGTGCCGACGACCTTGTCCGCGCGGGCGGCGACCATCAGATGCTGGTTCGGGTCGCCGGCCAGGCGGTCCAAGGCCGTGCGGTACGGGGTGAGGTCGTCGGGGGACTCCCGCTGGGCGCCCAGCGGATCGTCGGCCAGCATGGCGACGATGGCCGGGATGTCCTCCGGGGACGCGGGACGGATCTCGAGATCGCTCATGGGCCTGACCTTATGCAGCGGCCCCGAGCGGCTTACTAAGCGGGCACCTTCAGCTCTTCGACGGCCCGGACAAGGGGGGCAAGGTCCGGATCGCGGGCCGCCTCGTCGAGGGCCTCGCGCAGGGCGCCGTCGTTGGTGGGGCGGGCCGCGGCCAGGAGGGCCTGGCCCTCTTCCGTGACGTCGGTGTAGATACCGCGGCGGTCGGTGTCGCAGATGTAGCGCGTCAGCAGTCCCCGGTCCTCGAGGCGGGCCACCAGGCGGGTGGTCGCGCTCTGGCTGAGCACCACCGCGTCGGCGACCTGCTTCATCTGCAGATGGCCGCCGGGGCCGCTGTGCTGCCTGCTCAGTACGTCGAGCAGGGAGTACTCGCGGACGCTGAGGTCGTGGGCGCTCTGCAGTGCCTTCTCGATACGGGTCTCGATCTGGCCGTGGAGCAGCGAGAGCGCGCACCAGCTCTGCGCGAGGGCGGTCATCGCGGGGTCGGTCGCGGTCATGGCTCTCTCCCTTCGGGCACTGCTGTGCACCAGGATCGCCTGGATCACCAGGATAGAACACGGACGCAATAGCCCGCGCTTGCGATTAGCCCGCGTCTGCAACTATTGTGGACGCTTGTAAGGCGCTGGAGCAACAGTACGGCGCGCATCCTCCTGTGAAGGTGAACCCCCTCATGCCTCTCGCACTCCTGGCCCTGGCGATCGGGGCCTTCGGGATCGGCACCACCGAATTCGTGATCATGGGCTTGCTGCCCGAGGTCGCGGCGGACTTCGATGTCTCCATTCCGCTCGCCGGCTATCTCGTCACGGGCTATGCGCTCGGTGTGGTCCTCGGCGCCCCGCTGATGACGGCGCTCGGCACGAAGATCTCGCGCAAGCGGATGCTGATGCTTCTGATGGGCCTGTTCATCGTGGGCAATGTGCTCTCCGCCCTGGCCCCTGCCTTCGGCGTCATGCTGGCCGGCCGGGTCGTGGCCTCCCTGGCGCACGGTGCGTTCTTCGGCATCGGCTCCGTGGTCGCGGCCGAGCTGGTCGCGCCGGAGAAGAAGGCCGGTGCGATCGCGATGATGTTCACCGGTCTGACCGTGGCCAATGTCGTGGGCGTCCCGCTCGGCACCCTCGTCGGACAGAGTCTCGGCTGGCGCGTGACCTTCGGGATCGTCGCGGTGCTCGGTGTCGTCGGGCTGCTCGGTGTGGCCAGGCTGGTGCCGGATCTGCCCAAGCCCGAGGGCGTACGGCTGCGGCATGAGGTCGCCGCGTTCCGCAATGTACAGGTGCTGCTCGCCATGGCGATGACCGTGCTCGGCTTCGGCGGTGTCTTCGCGGCGATCACCTACATCACGCCGATGATGACCGACGTCGCCGGCTACGCCGACTCCTCCGTGACCTGGCTGCTCGTCCTGTTCGGGCTCGGCATGGTGGGCGGCAACCTCGTCGGCGGCAAGTTCGCCGACCGGGCGCTGATGCCGATGCTGTACGTCTCGCTCGGCGCCCTTGCCGTTGTGCTCGCGCTCTTCACGCTCACCGCGCACAACAAGATCGCGGCGGCGGTGACCATCGCGCTGGTCGGTGCGCTCGGGTTCGCCACGGTTCCGCCGCTGCAGAAGCGGGTGCTCGATCAGGCCGCCGGGGCACCGACGCTGGCCTCCGCCGTCAACATCGGCGCCTTCAACCTCGGCAACGCGCTGGCCGCGTGGCTCGGCGGCGTGGTCATCTCGGCCGGGCTCGGCTACACCGCGCCCAACTGGGTGGGTGCGCTGCTTGCCGCCTCCGCGCTGGTCCTTGCCTTCGTCTCGGCCGGGCTCGAGCGGCGGTCCGGGTCGGTGGGGCGGGTGGTCGCGAGCGGCGCGCCGGCCGCATCGGCTGTGGTGGCTGACCGGTCCGCCCGGCGCTGACCGGTCCGCCCGGCGCTGACCGGCCCGCGCGGCGCCGACCGGCCGCCCGACGTTGACCGTTCTGCCCGGCGCTGACCGGTCCGGCCGACGCTGACGATCCGGCCGGCCTCAAGGCGGCTGAGCGCTCAGCCCGCCGCCACCGTCAGCGGTGCGAAGCGGCGGGGCCAGTCGCCGGGGAGTTCCGGGATGCCGTACGCCATCACCGCGTTGAAGGCCACCGGCTCCACACCCTGGGACTTGATCCAGGTCAGGAGCTCCTCGTGGCGGACGTCGATATCCGTGCGCAGCGGGCGGTCGGTGCGCGCCGCCAGCGAGGCCACCAGGGACTTCGCCGTCTCCGTGTCACGGGCGATCAGCGGGCCGATGACGTGGGTCTGCATATTGGGCCAGGCGGCCGCGTAGCCCAGGAGTTCACCGGAGGAGGACTCCGCCACCCGCAGCTGGTCGGCGAAGGCCGGCAGGCGCGTGAGCACATGGGTGCGGTCCGGGCCGAAGACCTCGGCGTCCAGGCGGAGCAGCGCCGGGAGGTCCTCCGCCGTGGCCGCGCGCGTGGGTACGGCCGGCGCCGGGCCGAAGGCGCGGAAGTGGCCGCGCACCATCTCGGCACGGCCGATTGTCTTGAAACCGAGCTCCTCATACAGCGGTTGACCGTTCGGCGTCGCGTGCAGCGTGATCGGAGAGCCCTCCAGGAGCGCGAGCACCTCCTTCATCAGCCGCCGTCCCACACCCTGACGGGCGTGCCGCTGGGCCACCAACACCATGCCGATCGCGGCCAGTTCGGGCTGATCCGATGTGCCGTACGACGTGACCGTGCAGGCGGCCACCAGGCCACCCGCAGGGTCGTCGATGCCGTAGCCCTGTCCGGCGGAGAGAAGCAGGCCCCACTTGTGTTCTTCGCGCGGCCATCCACGGTCCTCGGAGAGGTCCGCACAGAGAGGCATATCGCGCGGGGTGAGGCGGCGTACGGGCAGGTCAGCAAGGGAAGGTGTCGACACGGGGGTCAGGCTGGCTGACGGACGGCCTTCGCGTCCAGTGCTTTCCGGGAGCCGGGGCCGTGCTTTCGGCCACGCTCCGCCGAGCCGGCGCGCTGCTTGCGGCCGCGCTTCGTCAGACCCCAGGGCTTGAGCACCGAGATCACGGTCATGAAGAGATACGCGGAGAGGGAGACGATCGGGCCCATGACCAGGTCCGTGGGGTCGGGAAGCGCTCCGCCCGCGGCGACAACCTCGGCGTTGTGGGTCACTCCGGGGCGCAGCGCGAAGGTGGAGGCCGCGGTCGTGGCGAGGGTCATCCAGAACTTGGTGTAGACCCAGCGGTGCCGCGCAAGACCCCAAGGGGTGCCGAGCGAGAGCAGGAGTCCGCTGAGCAGCGTGAGCAGCGCCAGCGGAAGTACCAGCCAGTCCGCGAAGATCTTCATCGAGCGGACCGCGGCCTCGGTGGTGGCCGCGGAATCGGTGGTGATCGCCGCGGTGGCCAGGGCCAGCAGCCCGAGCGTGAGCCCGAGCCAGCCGGCAGCGGCGGCGACATGGACGACGAGGGTGGCCCGGCGTGCGGGGCGGCTTAGTTTCACGTGAAACACAGTGCCGCCGAGGACGGCCCCGGGTCGTCTGACAGCGGGAGTAACCGCACGTACTAGCGTCGGCGTATGTCACGCCTTCACCTCTTCGACCTGGACGGGACCCTGCTCCACGGCAGCGCGGCCCCCGTGGAGATCTCCCGGCAGCTCGGCCTGGGTGCCGAGATCACCGAGATCGAACGGACCTTCGTCGCCGGGCGGCTCAGCCCGGTGGAGTACGCGGTACGTGTGCGCGAACTCTGGGCGCAGCTGACCGTCGCCGATGTGACGGCCGCCTTCGAGGGTGCGCCCTGGCTGACGGGTATCGAGGAGGCCTGGGCCACGATCAGGGCGCGCGGGGAGTACGTGGCGGTGGTGTCGCTGTCGCCCTCGTTCTTCGTGGAGCGCCTGCTCGGCTGGGGAGCACATGCGGCCCACGGATCGGTCTTTCCGAATGTGCCGTTCGCCTCACCTATCGATCCCGCCGGCATTCTCGATGCTGGAGGAAAGGTGAAGATCGCGGACGCGCTCTGTGAATCATTCGGACTGGCCAGAACCGACTGCGTCGCGTACGGCGACTCACGCTCGGATGCCGAACTGTTCGCCGCGGTGCCTGTCTCGGTGGCCGTGAATGCGGATCATCACGTGGCTCAACTGGCCACTCACGCCTATACGGGCCGTGATCTGCGCGAGGCTTGCGAAATCGTGAAGCCGGTTCCGTAAGGGAAATTACCGGTGAGTAGTAGCTGAATTTCGCGAACAGGGGAAGGGGCTTGTGCGGGGGAGCGCGGCCGGTATGGTCGACTCCGGTTCGTGCTGGGGCCCTTGTGGTTCCCGGCACGCAGGTCACTGCAGCCTAACGTCATGGAGGGATCGGTTACCCGGACTTCCCGCTATTTGTCCGATGTCCACGCAATGCATGCCACGCTGCCGTGGCGGGACTGCGGCCTCTCTCACATTCTCCGGTGCGCCGGTAATGACGGTATGTCCGGAGGTGAATGCGGCGGCCGCATTGCTGCAGAGCGACGTGTGACACAGCACATGTGATGCAGAGCGGGGAATATCGCGCAACTTCCGACAGGGAAGTGCACAGACCGACCGAAAGATGTTCGAGGCGAGGCACAACATGGACGCTCCGACCACCACGTCGGCCGATAACGGCATTTCAGGTGAGGACGGCGGCTGGTTCACCCCGCACAAGCCGGTCAGCCCGTCGAACCCTGAGCCGGCCGCCACCACCCCCACCGCCCCCACCCCCACCGCCACCGCCACCGCTCCCCGGCCGCCGGCCCCCCGGCCCGCTCCCTCGCCGGACGCCCAGCTCATCCAGCGCACCATGGCCGAGATCGGCCCCATCGCCGACAAGGTCACCTCGTACTTCTACGCGCTGCTCTTCGTGCGCCACCCCCACCTGCGCAGCATGTTCCCCGCCTCGATGGACACCCAGCGCGACCGGCTGCTCAAGGCGCTGCTCACCGCCGCCGAGCACATCGACAACAAGCAGGTCCTGGTCACGTATCTCCAGCACCTCGGCCGCGGCCACCGCAAGTACGGCACGCATGCCGAGCACTACCCGGCCGTGGGCGAGGCGCTGCTCGGCGCCCTGAGCCACTACGCGACCGACAGCTGGAACGCGGAGACCGAGGCCGCCTGGGTCCGCGCGTACACCACCATCTCGCAGGTGATGATCGACGCCGCGGCCGAGGACGAGCGGAAGTCGCCGCCCTGGTGGTACGCCGAGGTGGTCGCGCACGATCAACGCACCCCCGACATAGCGGTGGTGACGGTCCGGCCCGACCAGCCGTACCCCTTCCTCGCCGGGCAGTACACCAGCCTCGAGACCCCCTGGTGGCCGCGAATATGGCGGCACTACTCCTTCGCCTCCGCGCCGCGGACCGACGGACTGCTCTCCTTCCATGTGAAGGCCGTCCCGGCCGGCTGGGTCTCCAACGCCCTGGTGCACCGCGCCCGGCCCGGCGACACCCTGCGTCTGGGACCGCCCGCCGGCACCATGACGGTCGACCACACCACCGAGAACGGGATGCTCTGCCTCGGCGGCGGCACCGGCATAGCGCCCATCAAGGCGCTGATCGAGGATGTCGCCGAGCACGGCGAGCGCCGGCCCGTCGAGGTCTTCTACGGCGCCCGCAGTGATCACGACCTCTACGACATCGACACCATGCTCCGGCTGCAACAGTCCCACCCGTGGCTGGCCGTGCGCCCCGTCGTGGACCGCCTGGACCGCCACCATGTCCAACTGCCGGACGCCGTACGCGACTACGGGCCGTGGAACGAGTACGACGCCTATCTGTCCGGACCGCCCGGCATGATCCGCAACGGCATCGACGCGCTGCTCGGCGCGGGGATACCGTCCGAGCGCATACGGCATGACGAGTTCGAGGAACTGGTCGCCGCAGCGCACTGATCGCGTGACGTGCGCAGTGCTCAGCCCAAGTCGGGCGCGTGCATCGCGCGTACGCCCTCGATATTGCCGTCGAGATAGTGCCGCAGCGACAGCGGTACGAGATGGACCGAGGCGATCCCGACGCGGGTGAAGGGGATTTTGACGATCTCGTACTCGCCGATGCCCTCCTCCATCTCCGGGCCGTGCCGCAGCGAGGGGTCCATGGACTCGAGGTGGCAGACGAAGAAGTGCTGCACCTTCACGCCGGTGGCCCCGCCGTCGGCACCGATGTGTTCGACAGTGTCCACGAAGCAGGGCACGACATCAGTGATCTTGGCGCCCAGCTCCTCGTACACCTCCCGGTGCAGGGCGTCGACCACGGTCGCGTCCCCGGCCTCGACTCCCCCGCCGGGTGTGACCCAGTAGGGATCGATGCCGGGCTTGGTGCGCTTGATCAGGATCAGGTCGTCGCCGTCGAGCAGGACGGCTCGTGCGGTGCGCTTGACCACGGGTCGGACGGTCATGGAGGAAATGTGGCCCGTCATGTTCCACGTGAAACACGGCGGGGGTCCTGAAGCGTTCCGAGTCGGAGCTCGACGCCGGTCCGCCGGCGCTCAGCACCAGTCGGTTGCCGCCCCCAGAAGCCACTCGTGCGCCCGCGCGATATGCGGCATGGCGAGGGTGCCGGTGCGGACGACCAGGAAGTACGTGCGCAGCGGAGGCACCGGCGGTTCGAGGAGCGCGACCACGTCGCCGCGTTCCAGGGCGCCTTGGCACAGATAGCGAGGCAGCACCGCGAACCCGGCGCCCGCGGCGGCGCAGGCGAGCACGGCCCGCAGATCGGGGACGACCACGGTGCCCGCGGCGGCGGGCCGGGTGTCGAAAACGGCCGCCCAGTAGCGGGCGACCAGCGGCAGTGATTCATGCACCTCCACGACCGGCAGGCCCTCCAGGGCGAGCGCGCCATGGCGGCGTATCGCGCCGACACCGAGCTTCTGCTGCCAGGAAGGCGCCGCGACCAGGACATGCTCCTCGTCGCAGAGTGCGGTGGCGGTCAGCAGCCCGCCGCGTGGCCGGGCCGCGGAGATGGCGAGATCGTGATGACCGGCGGCCAGGCCCTCCAAGGTCTCCTCGGCCGTGCCGAACGAAGCCCGCAGAGTGAAGCCCTGACCGTCCTCGCCGGTCAGGGCGGTGAGCGCGGGCAGGGCACGCTCGGCGGTGAACTCGGGCGGTCCGGCCAGATGGAGCGTGCGTACGGAGGACTCCTCGGCGATCCCGCTCTCGGCTATCTCGACCAGCGCGTCCAGATGGGGCGCGGCCTTGTGCGCGAGCTCGTCGCCGATCGTGGTGGGGGTCACGCCCCGTGCCTGCCGTAAGAACAGGGGGCGGCCCAACTGCCGCTCCAGGGTGCGGATCTGTGAGGTGACCGCCGGCTGTGAGAGCCCGAGGAGCGCGGCGGCGCGGGTGAAGGAGCCGGCCCGGTGCACCGTGACGAACGTCCGCAGCAGGGCCAGATCCATGCGTCCCCTCCCCCTCATGGCCGGGCACCGCTCGCGCGCGGTGCCCGGACCCGCCCAACTATAAATAAGTCGATAGGTCGCTGTCGCTACCGTGATTGGACACTGACACAGAGTCAACTAGCCTTATTCGAGCGGTTCTTCGCGCGCAGAACCGGGACGGTCCGAGCCACGAGGGGGGAGGCTCGGGCCGTCCGTTGTACGTAGCCGGGGTACTGCGTGGCAGCGGGCGGCGTACTAGGCGGACGACACTTCCAGCGCGCGCAGCACATCTCTCACCAGGTCTTGCGGGTCCTCCGCGCCCACCGAGAAGCGGATGAAGCCCTCCGCAACGGCGTCCCCGCCCCACCGTCCACGGCGCTCGGCGGTGGACCGTACGCCCCCGAAACTGGTGGCCTCGTCGACCAGCCGCAGCGCCGCGAGAAAGCGCTCGGCCCGCGCCCGCGAGCCGAGCGTGAAGGACACGACGCTGCCGAAGCGCCGCATCTGCCGGACCGCGATCGCATACGAGGGGTCGTCGGGCAGCCCCGGATAGCGCAGCCCCGACACCTCGGCCCGGGCGCTCAACGCCTCGGCCAGAGCGAGAGCGTTCGCGCACTGCCGCGCGTGCCGCAGCTCGAGCGTGGCCAGGGAGCGGTGGGCGAGCCAGGCCTCCATCGGCCCGGGAATCGCCCCGACGATCTTCCGCCACCGCCGTACCGGCTCGAGCAGTGCCGCATCGCGTGAGGTCACATAGCCGAGCAGCAGATCGCCGTGCCCGGTGAGGCCCTTGGTCGCGGCGGCCACGGCGAAGTCCGCGCCGAGGTCGAGCGGGCGCTGGCCGAGCGGAGTGGCCAGGGTGTTGTCGACGGCGACCAGCACACCGTGCGCGTGCGCGGCCTCGGCGAGGGCGCGGATGTCGCAGACGTCGAGCCCGGGATTCGACGGGGTCTCCAGCCACAGCAGCCGGGCGCCGTCGAGCAGGTCACGCTGGGCGCCGCCGCCGGTCGGGGCGGTGCGGACCTCGATGCCGTACGCGGTGAGCTGCTCCCGTACGAGAGGAAGTGCCTGATAGCCGTCCGACGGCAGCACCACGGCGTCACCGGTGCGCAGCTGCGAGAACAGGACGGCACTGACCGCGGCCATCCCGGAGCCGAAGACGAGCGCCTGCGCCCGGGGATCCGCGGGGGATTCGAGCTCGGCTGTCGCCCGCTCGAGCAGGCTCCAGGTGGGGTTCTCGTCGCGGCCGTAGGTGTACGGGCCGGTCGGGTCGCCGGCCAGGTGGTAGTGCGAGGTGAACACCGGCCCGGGAAACGGCGGTTGAAACTGAACGGGCTCGGGGAGGCCGGCGCGCAGCGCCCGTGTGCTCTCCCCGAGCCCGTCCTTCGGCTCACCTATGTCTCCAGGATCCATGTCCCCTGTGCCCTCAGGATCCATGCCCCCTGTGCCCTCAGGATCTACGTCCCTCATGCCCTCAGGATTCATCTCACCTATGCCCTGCGGTTCCACACCCCCGCTCACGCGGCCCCCTTCTCACCGAGCGCGCCCCGCACAGCCGAGAGCAGTCCCGGGCAGGCCGCCTCGATGAGCTCCAGGCAGGCGTCGAAGCCGTCGCGCCCGCCGTAGTACGGATCGGGGACGTCCAAGTCGCCCTCCGCGCCCGGGTCGTACGCGCGCAGCAGCCGTACCTTGGCGGCGTCCGCGGGGGTCGGGGCGAGGCGGCGCAGATCGCGCAGATGGCCCTCGTCCAGGGCGATCACCAGGTCGAGGCGCGCGAACCAGCCGGCCCGGAACTGCCGGGCGGCGTGCTCACTGCCGTATCCGTTCTCCTCGAGGACCGCGACCGTACGCGGATCCGCGCCGTCCCCTTCGTGCCAGCCGCCCGTGCCCGCGCTGTCCACCTCGACCAGAGAGTCGAGGCCGGCCTCCGTCACGTATGCGCGGAAGACCTGCTCGGCCATCGGGGAGCGGCAGATGTTGCCGGTGCAGACGAAGCAGACGCGGAAGGCGCCCTCCGGGTACGCCGCCATATGCGCCGCCATCCTTCAGTCCTTGTCCGGCAGGACCATGTGCATCGCCCAGGACACGATGCTGATGATCAGGCCGCCGACGATGGCCGTCCAGAAGCCCTCGACATGGAAGCTGAGGTTCAGTTTGTCGGCGAGCCACGAGGTGAGCTGCAGCATCAGCGCGTTGACCACGAGGGTGATCAGGCCGAGCGTCAGGATGAACAGCGGGAGCGTCAGCAGCTTGACGATCGGTTTGACGAGGAAGTTGACCAGGCCGAAGACCAGCGCGACCAGGATCAGCGTGAGCACCTTGCGGGGCGTGCTGTTGCCGGGGAGCGTGATGTCGTCGATCAGCCAGATGGCCACGGCGAGGGCGGCCGAGTTGGCGATCGTCTTGACTACGAAATTCTTCATGTGTCTGATCGTGGCAGACGTGATCGCGGCCGGGCACCGGCGTGCGGCACCAGGCGTACGGCGGGCAGGGGAGCAGACGGGTATGAAGGCGTTCCGACTGGATGAGCTCGATGCGGAACGGGCCGCCAATGACGGGGCCTACCTGCAGTTTCTGCGGGAGCGGAACATGTCCGTCGGGCTGTACGCCCTGGACGCCGGGCAGTCCGATCCGCAGCAGCCGCATCAGCAGGACGAGGTGTACCTCGTGGTGAGCGGCCGGGCCTCGCTCACCGTGGGCATGGAGACGACGACCGTGGCGCGCGGGAGCGTGGTCTATGTGCCGGCCGGTGTGCCGCACAAGTTCCATCACATCAGCGAGGATCTCCGGGTTCTCGTGGTCTTCTCGCCGCCCGAAGGCTGAGGCCGGACCAGGTCCGCCCCTAGGGGGTGCTTCAGGGAAGGACAAGGGCTGCGAGGGCCCCGCAGGGCACCCCCGTCCGCCTAGCATCGAGGCAGGAGCTCACAGGGAGGTCCCAGGAATCCGGGCCGGAGATCGGCCGGGGCAGAAAGGCAGGACGCCATGAAGGAGATACTCGCGGGGATGCCGTGGTGGGTGAAGTGGATCGCGATCCCGGTGATCGCCCTCGTGGTGTTCGGCAGCGTGCTGTGGACGCTCGTCAGCTTCGTCGTCGGCCTCCTCTTCAAGGTCCTGGTCTTCGCCGCCCTGGTCGGTGGACTCATCTATCTCGTACGGAAGTTCAAGGACTCGAGCGCGTCTTCGCGTAGCGAGTGGTGACGTTCCCACAGGGGTGAACCGGGTGCCGGTTCGCTCGCCCGGGGGAAGTTTCCGGCCAGGGCCTGCACATCAGGTCCGGTGCCGTTAAAGTCCGGAAACCGACGCGGGGCGACAGGCCCAGGCCCCGCGCGATCGGACCGCCCACCCCCGCACCCCACAGGCGGGGGAACCCTCGCGCCTGGGGAGTGCACCGTGGCCTCGGCAGAATCCGTCACCGCCTCGACCCCCGCCGCCTCGACCGCCTCGCCCGCGCCGACCCTGATCGGGTCCGTACAGCGGGCGATGCGGCTGCTCGAGGCGGTCGCGGCGCATGCCGGCGGCGCCCCGGCGAAGCAGCTGGCCCGCGAGGCCGGACTGCCCCTGCCCACCGCGTACCACCTCCTGCGCACCCTGGCTCACGAGGGCTATCTCCGCCGCGACAAGGGCGTCTTCGTCTTCGGTGACGCGGCCGAGCGCCTTGCCAGCAGCGGGGCCAAGGAGAAACGTCGCGCCATGATCGGTGAGGTCATGGAGCACTGGCGCGATGTGATCGGTGTGCCCACCTATTTCGCCGTCTACCGGGACGGCGAGGTCGAGGTCGAGGCCGTCGCCGACAGTCCGGGCACCCGAGCCGTCGAGGAGTGGGCCGCCTTCCGGCAGACCGCGCACGCCCATGCGATCGGCCAGTGCCTGCTCTCGCAGCTGGACGACGAGGCCCGGCGCGACCATCTCGCGCGCCATCCCGTCCAGCCGGTCACCCCGTACTCCGTCCGCGACGAGCGCACGCTGCTGCGCCGGCTCGCCGCGCTGCCCCGGATGCAGCCGGTGATCGAGCGGCAGGAGTACGCGCTCGGCCAGGTCTGCGCCGCCATTCCGATCACGGCCGGTACGACCGCCGCCACCATCGCGATCTCGCTTCCCGCGCACCAGGCGGGCCGGCTGCTGCCCGCGGCACGGCAGTTGCAGGCGGAGGTGGGGCGCAAGCTGGGGTCGCTGGCGTTCTCGATCAGCCTGTGAAGCCGCGGGACCGGTCCACGATGCCCGCACGCTTTACGGAATCAGCGCCCGTGTCACCCTCCGAAGTGCCCTGGCGAGTGCTTGTGCGGGTGCGGCGCGTGGCGTATCAGTATCTGAAAACTCACTCCTTGTGATCCGATGAGTACGTTCAGCAAACTGCCAGGAGCATCAGGAAGATGATTCCTGGACGTGAAACCTGGTACACGGTTCCGGGCCCAACTCAAGACGCGGCAGACGACGGGGTAGGCGATGCGCGAGTCCGTACACGCAGAGGTCATGATGAGCTTTCTCGTCTCCGAGGAGCTCTCCTTTCGCATCCCGGTGGAGCTCCGGTACGAGACGCGTGACCCCTATGCCGTGCGCCTGACTTTCCATCTGCCCGGAGACGCCCCGGTGACCTGGGCGTTCAGCCGTGAGCTGCTGGTCGACGGAGTCAACGGGCCCTGCGGCGAGGGCGATGTACACATCGCACCGCATGGCAGCGACCCACTGAGCGACGCGCTGATCCGGCTCCAAGTGGGGACCGATCAGGCCCTGTTCAAGGTCTCCATCGCGCCGCTGATCGCCTTCCTCGACCGTACGGACCGGCTCGTCCCGCTGGGCCAGGAGCGCGCGCTCGCCGACTTCGACACGCATCTCGACGAGGCGCTGGGGCGGATCCTGGCGGACACCACGGGCTGAGACCCCATGTCGTACGGGGCTACTTCTTGCGCCGCCGACCGCTGCCCCCACCCAGCTTGACCGCCTTCATCCGGCCCGTGGAGGTCAGGGACCCCGGATCGGTCGCCGCCGTGCCCGGGCCCTTGTCCTTCGCCACCACCAGCGCCGCCAGCGCCGTCGTCACGGGTACGGACGCCACCAGGCCGATCGAGCCGACGAGGGTCCGTACGATCTCCTCCGCCACCAGCTCGCTGTTGGCCACCGTCCCCACGCTGGACTGGGCGATCGAGAAGAGCAGCAGCAGGGGCAGCGCGGCGCCCGCGTACGCCAGGACCAGGGTGTTGACCACCGACGCGATGTGATCGCGGCCGATCCGGATGCCCGCGCGGTACAACTGCCGTGCGCTCATGGACGGATCGGCCTGGTGCAGCTCCCAGACGGCGGAGGTCTGCGTGACCGTCACGTCGTCGAGCACACCGAGCGAACCGATGATGACGCCCGCGAGCAGCAGACCGCTCATGTCGATCTCGGGGTAGAGACCGTGGATCAGACCGGTGTTGTCGTCGGTGTTGCCGGTCAGCGAGGCCCAGCCGATGAACAGCGAGCCGAGCAGCCCGATCAGGAGCAGTGAGATCAGCGTGCCGATCACCGCCACCGACGTACGGGCGGTGAGTCCGTGGCACATGTACAACGCGAGCAGCATGATCGCGCTGGCCCCGACCACCGCCACCACCAGCGGGTTCGAGCCCTGCAGAATCGCCGGCAGGATGAAGAGGGTCAGGACCGCGAAGCTCACGGCGAGCGCGACGAGCGCCATCACCCCGCGCATCCGGCCCACCAGGACCACCACGAGCGCGAAGATCGCGGCGAGCAGCCACATCGGGGTGCCGCGGTTCACATCCGTCACCGAGTACTGGAGTTCCTCGGGTGCGTCGGGGGCGTAGGCGACCACCACCTCCTGCCCCTCCTCCAACTGCCGTGGCGCGTCCGGCTGGACGATCTCGGTGAACTTGCGGCCCTTGTCGGGACCGGCGGTCACCTCGACCGTCGCCTTCTTGCACTCCCCGGTCGCCTGCTGCTGTGCCGAGTTGCCCTCGGCCGTGGAGGTGTCGCCGGTCGGCGGGACCTGGGAGGCGTTGACGTCCTTGCAGTCGACCTGCTGCACATCGGTGACCTTCGCCGCGTACGTCTGCCGGTCGAAGCCGACACCGGTGCGCTCGTGCTCGGGCGTACCGCCGGGCCACAGGATCGCGAGCCCGACGAGGACCGCCGTGGCGAACGGGATCAGGACGGCCGCGATCACCTTGCGCAGATGCTTGGAGACCGGGGCGGCCGGCCCGTGGCTGTGCGAGTGGCCGTGCCCGCCGGGAGCCGGGCCGTGCCCGTGATCTGTGGGGGGAAGCGGCGGCTGCTGAGGTGGCTGAGGCGTGGTGGTCACCGACCGATCATCGCAAGAACGACAGGGGCCCTCTGTTCAGCGTGGCCGACATGACGCTAGCGTGGGGGCACCTTTGCACACGCGGGAGCTCGGAGCACCGGGCTGAGAGGGCGCTGACCTCCGTACGGGATGTACGGATATCCGCTGCGTCGACCGCCGAACCTGTTACCGGGTAATGCCGGCGTAGGGAGTAGGTCTCATGACCACACAGGACGTACGCACGCCTGCCTCCAGCACCTCTGCTGCGGCCGAGGAGGAGGCCGGGAAGTCCATCGGCTGGCACAAGGCATACGTCCAGGGCTCGCGCCCTGACATGCAGGTGCCGGTGCGCCAGGTGCACCTCACCAACGGCAAGTCGGTCACGCTGTACGACACTTCGGGCCCGTATACGGATCCGAACGCCGACACCGACGTACGGCGCGGCCTCGCGCCGCTGCGGGAGAACTGGATCATCGCCCGCGGCGACACCGAGGAGTACGCGGGCCGGCCGGTCCGCCCCGAGGACGACGGCATCAAGCACACCTCGCCGCGCGGGGGCAATCTGCGCAACCTCGACGCGGTGTTCCCGGGCCGGCCGCGGCTGCCCCGCCGCGGCCGTGGCGGCGAGGCCGTCACGCAGCTCGCGTACGCCCGGCGCGGGGAGATCACGCCGGAGATGGAGTACGTGGCGATCCGCGAGAACGTCGCGCCCGAGGTCGTACGGGACGAGATCGCCGCGGGCCGCGCCGTGCTTCCGGCGAACATCAACCACCCGGAGATCGAGCCGATGATCATCGGCAAGCGGTTCCTGGTGAAGGTGAACGCCAACATCGGCAACTCGGCCGTGACCTCCTCCATCGAGGAGGAGGTCGACAAGATGACCTGGGCCACCAAGTGGGGCGCCGACACGGTCATGGACCTCTCGACCGGCCGCAACATCCACACCACCCGCGAGTGGGTGCTGCGCAACTCCCCGGTCCCGATCGGCACGGTGCCGCTCTACCAGGCCCTCGAGAAGGTCGACGGCCGCGCCGAGGAGCTCACCTGGGAGGTCTACAAGGACACGGTCATCGAGCAGGCCGAGCAGGGCGTGGACTACATGACGGTGCACGCCGGCGTGCGCCTGCCGTACGTCCCGCTGACGGCCAACCGCAAGACCGGCATCGTCTCGCGCGGCGGCTCGATCATGGCCGCGTGGTGCCTCGCGCACCACAAGGAGTCCTTCCTGTACGAGCACTTCGAGGAGCTCTGCGAGATCCTCGCCGCGTACGACGTCACGTACTCGCTGGGCGACGGTCTGCGGCCCGGCTCGATCGCGGACGCCAACGACCGGGCGCAGTTCGCGGAGTTGGAGACCCTGGGCGAGCTGAACAAGATCGCGAAGGCGCACAACGTCCAGACGATGATCGAGGGCCCGGGCCATGTCCCGATGCACAAGATCAAGGAGAACATCGACCTCCAGCAGGAGATCTGCGAGGAGGCCCCGTTCTACACGCTGGGCCCGCTGACCACGGACATCGCGCCCGCGTACGACCACATCACCTCGGGCATCGGCGCAGCGATGATCGGCTGGTGGGGCACGGCGATGCTCTGCTACGTCACGCCCAAGGAGCACCTGGGCCTGCCCAACCGTGACGACGTGAAGACCGGCGTCATCACGTACAAGATCGCGGCGCACGCGGCGGATCTGGCCAAGGGGCACCCGGGCGCCCAGGACTGGGACGACGCGCTCTCGGACGCGCGCTTCGAGTTCCGCTGGGAGGACCAGTTCAACCTGGCCCTCGACCCGGACACGGCTCGTGAGTTCCACGACGAGACGCTGCCGGCGGAGCCTGCGAAGACGGCGCACTTCTGCTCGATGTGCGGGCCGAAGTTCTGCTCGATGAAGATCTCGCACGACATCCGGCGCGAGCACGGCGAGTCGCAGGCGGAGGTCGAGGCGGGGATGGCGGAGAAGTCCAAGGAGTTCGCCGCCGCCGGGAACCGGGTTTATCTGCCGATCGCGGACTGAGCCACCGTGGTGTGCGGGGCCGGGCCCAACTGGCCGGCCCCGCACACCGGGTGCGCCGAGCGGTACGCGGGGCCCGCACGCGAGCGTGACCGTGGCGAGTCGTACAGCGGCTTCGACGGCCTGATCAGGCTGCAGGTGGATTCCGGGGCCGGGCTGCGGGCCCTCCTGCACGTGCTCGCCCGGGACGGTTCCACCACGTGCTCGCCCGGGACGGTTCCACCGCGGCGCCCGAGAGGCTGCACCGAAGAGTCGTCGTACCGGTCCGTCTACTCGGGCCGGGCCGCATCGTGTGCGGTTCCGAAGGGGTTGTCGATGGCGTAGCGCCAGTAGCCGTCCGGGCCCCGGCGGGCCACGTCGGTGGCGGTGCCCTCGATGTGGACGGGGCTGCCGTGGGCGGCGACTCCGTCGATCACGAAGTCGACGATCAGCAGCGCCAGATCGCCGGACACGTAGGTGTGCCGCGGTGTCACACGGATGGGCACGCGCAGCCCGAGGAACGCCGCGTTCGCCCGTATCCGCTCCGCCCCCGTGGCCTCGCGGCCCGGGGCGGGCACGAAGACCGCACCGGGTTCGTAGAGCTGGTCCAGGGCCACCGGATCGAAGGTGTTGAAAGCCCGGGCGAAGGCGTACGGATGCTCGGCGGCGGTGGTGGACAGCGGCACACTGGGACGATGCGTCATACGGCGAGTGAACAGTCCGGCGAAGTGGGTCACCAAACGGAAATCCACGCCTGGGACCCGCAGTTGGTGCCCGGCGAGGCCGGCCGGACCCGGCGCCCCGAGCCGGACTGCCCGGTGGAGGCCGCGCTGGCGGCCGTCTCGGGCCGCTGGACCACGTTGGTGCTGCGGGAGCTGATGAGCGGTCCCCGTGGCTTCACGGAGCTGCGGACGCGGTTGCCCGAGCTCTCCGCGAAGGTCCTCAGCGAGCGGCTGCGGACCCTGCAGGAGAGCGGTCTGGTCTCGGTCGAGCGCCGGCGCGGCTTTCCCGTCCGTACGCGCTATGAGCTCACGGAGGCGGGTCTGGCCCTGCGCCCGCTCCTGGTCACGCTGTACGCGACCGGGGAACGGCTGTTGCGGCTACGAGGCAGCGGGCCGAAGGCGGAGCCGGCCTGACTCATCGCACGGGCCTCGACTTCCCCGCACGGGCCTCGACTTCCCTGCGCAGGACTCAGCTTCACCGCGCAGACCTCACCTTCACCGCCCGAGAGCGCCCACGCCCAGGTCTCAGTCCGGCTGATGCTCCGGCCCCCCGAAGTCCGGGCTGGAGAAGTCCGGGCTCGAGTAGCTGGGTTTGGGGCCCGCAGGGGGGCCGCCGTCCGGGCTGCTGAAGCCGGGGCGGTGGTAGCCGAGTTGGGGCATCCGGCCGGCCGGCGGGCTCGCGGTGGGATGCCTGACGGTGCCGGGGTCGGCCAGTGCCTCGCGGAGGAAGGGGAGCACGCCCCGCTCGAGGAGCGCGTCCCGCCAGGCTTCCCTGGCGCGGGTGACCTCCTCGGTCAGTTCACCGCTTCCGGCCGCGGTCAGCGAGCTGGACCCGTTGCGCAGCGCGGTCATCAGGAGTCCGACCGCGGCGATCAGGATGCCCGCCGCGGTGAGGGCCCCGAAGAACCAGCCGGCCGTCAACAGGGTGTCGGCGAAGGCGGGTTCAGGGGTGAGCATCTTCAGGATGTAGCCGATGAGCAGGAAGATCGCGGCCGCCGTGCCGGCCAGGACCGGCGCCAGGACCGCGACCACGGCGACCAGACCCGCGCCCTCCGCGACCTCGCCCATGCTCGTGGCCAGGCCCATCGGCCCCGATGAGGACGCGGACGGCTCGGACGGGCCGGATTCGGAGACCGTGGTCTCGGTGCGTGCGGGTTCGCGCAGCTCCTCGCGGACCTTGACGTAGTGGTCGTACTCGGCCGCGGCAGCGGCGGTGATGAGCGCGGTCGCGTTGAGCGCCATCGTGCGCAGTTGTTCCGGGTTCAGACGGTCGCCCACGGCGGCCAGATCAGGGCGGTGCGGCGCGGAGCGCAGCGCTTCATCGAGGACCCGCTCATAGTCCTGGCGGTCCTCGTTCAGCAGGTGCGGAGCGCTGTTCATGTGCATCCCCCGATGCTCCGTAGGGCCGTGACTCCCGCTCGATCTCGGGCAGTGGGGCGGAAACGGAGGAGAGCCTGCTACGGATAAGCCGATGGTAGAGCGGCTCAGGCACGCGGTGACAGGGGGTTTCCGGAAATTGGCCCGGGGGCCGACCAGGGAGTAGGTCCTGTGCACCTGCCCCGTAATCGCTCAGCTATCCAAGGGCAGTCGGCGGACCAGGAGCTTTCCGGCCATGGTCACTCCGCCGTCCATCGCGACGGCAAGACCGTCCGCGTACACATGCGGGCCCTCGACCTGCGGTCCGCCCCCGTCCGCGCCGTCCTCCGAGCCCACCTCGCCGAGCAGATACGGGATCGGGCTGTGGCCATGGACGACCCTGCTGCCGCCGAACACCCCGAGCAACTCCCGTACGGCCTCGGGTCCCGACTGATCGCGGAACGCGAAGCGCTTGGTGAACTTGCGGAAGAGATCCCAGCACTCGTCCGCGTCATTGCGCGTGAGGGCCTCTCGGATCGTGTCATTGACCGAGGTGATCGAATCGCCGTAGTCGAGATACGCCGTGGTGTCCGAGTGCATCAGCAGATGGTCGTCCTCCAGCTCGATCGCGTCGAGCCGGGACATCCACTGCAGATGGACGTCCTGCAGGCGGTCCATGTCCGACTTCTGGCCGCCGTTGAGCAGCCAGGCCGCCTGGAAGGTGGCGGTGCCCGCACCGGAGTTGACCGGGGTGTCGCCGAAACGCTTGGCGCCGATGAGCAGCAGCTCGTGGTTGCCCATGAGCGCCTTGCAGTAGCCGCCGGCCGCTGCGGCCTGGGCGGAGAGCCGCATCACCAGGTCGATGACGCCGATGCCGTCGGGCCCGCGGTCGGTGAAGTCGCCGAGGAACCACAGGCGCGCATGCCCGGCGCACCAGTCGCCGTCGGCGTCGACGAGGCCCTGTTCGCGCAGCGCGGCGAGCAGTTCGTCGAGGTAGCCGTGCACATCGCCGACCACGTACAGCGGACCGAGCTCGTCGCCGGACGGCTCGGGCGCGGGCGCCTGGTCCGGCACCGGGACCTGCAGGGTGTCCCCGCGGTTGATCACCGGAAGGTCGCGCTGGGTCGGCGTATAGCCCTCGGGCTCGCCGGAGTCGCCGAAGCGGTCGGCAGCGTCGCCGAAGTGGTCGCCGGCGTCACCGAAGTGGTCGGCGGCGTCACCGAAACGCTCGGGCGCCTCGCCGAAGCCGGCGGTCTGCTGCACATACGCGGGTACGCGGAAGTCGCGGACCGTGTCCGTACGCACCACGGGTCCCTGACCGGCCCCCTGAGTCATCGACCCCTCCACCACCGTTGCGCCGCATTCCGCCACCGGATCGGACGGCCTGGTCGCGGCTGCCCGTGGTGTCGTGCGCCCATCATAGGAATGCGCCTGGCGCTCTGTGATGCACCAGGGGTGGTGAATCGTGGCAGGACTCGGGAGTGAAGGGGATTTCTCCCGAATTGCGAGCACCTTGCGGCCGCTTCGGAACGCCCGGCGACCGTTTCGGAACGTCCCGTCCACCGTTTCGGTGCGACCGCCGGGCGACGTGCGGCGCCCGGCGGCCCCGTTCACTGCTCGGGTGTACGTGGCGGACTCACCGTCGTGCGGGGGCGGCGGCGCTGCGAGGAGGTGCGGACGATCAGCTCGGTCGGTATCACCTGCTCGAGCGGGGCCGCCGAATCGACCCCCTCGATGGCATCGATGAGCAACTGCACCACGGCCGTCCCGATACGGCGCGGTTTGAGCGAGAGCGTGGTGATGGGCGGCTCGGTGGTGGCGTACACCGCGGACTCGCTGCAGCAGACGAGCAGCAGATCGTCCGGTACGCGCAGTCCGTAGCGCCGGGCGGCGGCGAGCAGATCGGTCCCGTTGGGGTCGAAGAGCCCGTACACCGCGTCGGGCCGGTCGGGGCGCGCGAGCAGCCGGTCGGCTGCGACGGCGCCCGCGCACGGGTCGTGCGCCGGGTAGGCCTCGTACACCGGGTCCTGTTCCACGCGCTTGCACCAGCGCAGATACGCGGTGGTGGACAGGTGCGTGTACGTGTCCGTGGTGGTGCCGGTGAGCAGGCCGATCCGGCGGGCGCCGGCGGCGGCGAGATGGTCGAGGATCTCCATCACGGCGGCCTCGTGGTCGTTGTCCACCCAGGCGGTCACCGGGAGCGAGCCCGCCGGGCGGCCGTCGGAGACCACGGGTAAGCCTTGGCGGACCAGTTCGCTCACGACGGGGTCCTGGTCCGAGGGGTCGATCACGACGGTGCCGTCGAGAGCGACGTTGGACCACACGTCATGGCGCGAGGTCGCGGGCAGGATGACCAGCGCATAGCCGCGGGCGAGCGCGGCGGAGGTGGCGGCTCTTGCCATCTCCGCGAAGTACGCGAACTCGGTGAAGGTGAAAGGTTCATCCCCGTAGGTCGTCACGGTCAGGCCGATGAGGCCCGACTTTCCGGTACGGAGCGTGCGGGCCGCCGCGGACGGGCGGTAGCCCAACCGGTCGGCGACCTCGCGGACATGGCGGCGGGTGGCGTCGGGGAGCCGGCCCTTGCCGTTGAGCGCGTCGGAGACGGTCGTGATGGAGACACCGGCAGCGGCGGCCACGTCCCGGATGCCCGCCCGACCCTGCCGGCTGCCGCCTCCGCGGGGGGTGCCCGCTCGGCTCACCTGGTGCTTCCCTGCTGCTGTCATGGCGAGCCGATAGTAGGGCTCATGAGGGTGGTCGACGGGGGCGCATATGCACTCGTTGACAGGCACGTTTCTGCAAGGTCCACTACCCTCAGTTCCCATTGATACCAAGGTAGTTAAGGGCTTACTGCTCCATCGCCAGGCCGTGTGGGTACATGCGCCTGGCAAGTGGCACATGTTTCGAACTGGTCTCAACTCACCTTCACGGGTGATGCGCGCCACGGCGCGAGCCACCGGCGCGCGGCATCGTGCAGGGCGCTCCCCCTCTTCGTACACGCCGCGGCTCCCGCGGCCTTCGCCCCACGTCGCTCTCGTTATCCACAGGCCATTCGCAGGCGGACGGAATCCTCATAGAGTGAGCAGTATTCGAACCTGAGTGGCACGAAGCCTCTCGTGGCATGAGGAGGACCCGCGGTGAGCCAGAGCCCGAAGCTGCGCGCCGAGCTGGACGGCATCCCGACCTACAAGCCGGGCAAGCCTGCCGCGGCCGGCGGCCCGGTGGCGTACAAGCTGTCCTCCAACGAGAACCCGTATCCCCCGCTCCCCGGAGTGATGGAGCAGGTGACGGCGGCCGCGGGCAGCTTCAACCGCTACCCGGACATGGCGTGCACGGGCCTGATGAACGAGCTGTCGGACCGCTTCGGCGTCCCGCTCACGCATCTCGCGACCGGCACGGGCTCGGTCGGTGTCGCCCAGTCCCTGATCCAGGCGACCAGCGGCCCGGGCGACGAGGTGATGTACGCGTGGCGCTCCTTCGAGGCGTACCCGATCATCACGCAGATCAGCGGTGCGACCTCGGTGAAGGTGCCGCTGACCGCGGGGGAGGTGCACGACCTCGACGCCATGGCGGCCGCGATCACCGACCGCACCCGTCTGATCTTCGTCTGCAACCCCAACAACCCGACGGGCACGGTGGTGCGCCGGGCCGAGCTTGAGCGCTTCCTCGACCAGGTGCCGAGCGATGTGCTCGTGGTGCTCGACGAGGCGTATCGCGAGTTCATCCGCGACGCCGAGGTGCCGGACGGTATCGAGATCTACCGGGACCGGCCCAATGTCTGCGTGCTGCGCACGTTCTCCAAGGCGTACGGCCTCGCGGGTCTGCGCGTCGGTTTCGCGGTGGCGCATGAGCCGGTCGCGGCCGCGCTGCGCAAGACGGCGGTCCCGTTCGGTGTGAGCCAGCTCGCGCAGGATGCCGCGGTGGCCTCGCTGCGGGCCGAGGACGAACTGCTCGGCCGGGTCGGCTCGTTGGTCACCGAGCGCGCCCGGGTGCTGGAGACGCTCAGGTCCCAGGGCTGGACCGTCCCCGAGACGCAGGCCAACTTCGTCTGGCTGCGGCTCGGGGAGCGCACGGTCGAGTTCGCGGGTGCGTGCGAGAAGGCCGGTGTCGTGGTGCGTCCGTTCCCCGGTGAGGGTGTGCGGGTCACGATCGGCGAGGAAGAGGCCAACGACCTCTTCCTGGGGGCCGCGGAGGCCTTCCGCAAGGAGCTGTGACTCCTTCGGGCCGGCTAGTCGGTGACCAGTTCCACGCGGATCGGGTCGCCGTTACGGACGGTGGCGAGGCGACGGGGGTCGCCGTCGAGCGCGCCCAGCAGATTGCAGGGGCTCGCGAGGCGGCACTCCTCGCCGCGTGAGATCGGCGTCGGGCCGTACGGCAGCGCGAGTGCGTCGCCGTCGGTCCAGAACGCGACGGTGCCGGGGTCGACGACCTGCTCGGCGCCGGCCTCGCGCTCCACGCTGACACCGGTGTCGAAGTACACCTCCTCGCCCCATGTGGCGGCCGAGGAGGTGATCGGGAGTGCCTTGGCCAGGGCACGGCTGGTCGGGGTGTCCTCGAGCGTCGCGGTCAAATGGTCTGCGGGCCAGGAGATGCGTATCTGCATGCCGCGGATTCAACAAGATGTTGAAGTTCTTGGGAAGGGCCGTCTCGATCGGTGGCCGCCCCGTCGCGGATGTCGCGCGGAAATCCTCGAGCGCGCCCGCCTGTGATGTCACAACGGCGAGTCCCCGCCCGTCATATGGGGTGGAAGCGCGGAAGGGGACCCCCTCGAAGTTGCCGACAATCCGTACGACATAATGCTTGTGAATGTGAACGCGTTCACAAACGTGTCCCGTTTGATCCCGTGATGACTAGGACAATGCGGGCAAACTGCCGCAGTGACCACGGCGACGTAAGGAGACTGACGACGTGGACTTGGCTCTGGCGCCGGAGACCCTGGCGCGATGGCAGTTCGGCATCACCACCGTCTACCACTTCCTTTTCGTCCCCATCACGATCTCGCTCGCGGCTCTCGTGGCCGGCCTGCAGACCGCGTGGGTTCGGACAGAGAAGGAGAAGTACCTCAGGGCGACCAAGTTCTGGGGAAAGCTGTTCCTGATCAATATCGCGATGGGTGTCGTGACCGGCATCCTGCAGGAGTTCCAGTTCGGCATGAACTGGTCCGACTACTCGCGCTTCGTGGGTGACATCTTCGGCGCGCCCCTCGCGTTCGAGGCGTTGATCGCCTTCTTCTTCGAGTCGACCTTCATCGGTCTGTGGATCTTCGGCTGGGACAAGCTGCCCAAGAAGATCCACCTGGCCTGCATGTGGATGGTCTCGATCGGCACCATCCTCTCCGCGTACTTCATCCTCGCGGCCAACTCCTGGATGCAGCACCCGGTCGGTTACAAGATCAATGAGGAGAAGGGCCGTGCCGAACTCACCGACTTCTGGCACGTCCTGACCCAGAACACCGCCATTGCGCAGATGTTCCACACCATGACCGGTGCGTTCATGGTCGGTGGTGCGTTCATGGCGGGCATCGCCGCGTACCACCTGATGCGCAAGAAGCACATCGAGACCATGAAGACCTCGCTGCGGCTCGGTCTGGTCACGCTCGCCATCAGCGGGGTGCTCTCCGCGGTCAGCGGCGACCACCTCGGCAAGATCATGTTCGAGCAGCAGCCGATGAAGATGGCCGCGGCCGAGGCGCTGTGGGACGGCGAGGAGTCCGCGCCGTTCTCGATCTTCGCGTACGGCGATGTCGACGAGGGCCACAACAAGGTCGCCATAGAGATTCCGGGCCTCCTCTCCTTCCTCGCGCACAACAACCTCGACGAGTACGTCCCCGGCATCAACGACCTTCAGAAGGAGATGCAGGAGAAGTACGGGCCCGGTGACTACCGGCCGAACATCCCGGTCGCCTACTGGGGCTTCCGCTGGATGATCGGCTTCGGGATGGCCTCGCTCGGCATCGGACTGCTCGGCCTCTGGCTGACGCGGAAGAAGTTCATGCTTCCGCAGGCGCTGCGGGTCGGTGAGGACGAAGTGCCGCATCTGGTGGTCTGGAAGAAGCCGCTGAGCGCCAAGTGGGGCAAGTGGTACTGGCTGCTCCTGCTGTGGACCATGCTCTTCCCGCTGATCGCCAACTCCTGGGGCTGGATCTTCACCGAGATGGGCCGCCAGCCGTGGGTGGTGTTCGGCGTCATGAAGACCTCGGCCGCCGTCTCCCCCAATGTCTCGCAGGGCGAGGTCATCACCTCGATGAGCATCTACACGCTGCTCTACGCGGCGCTCGCCGTGATCGAGGTCAAGCTGATCGCCAAGTACGCCAAGGCCGGACCGCCGGAGCTCACGGAGGACGACCTCAACCCGCCGACGAAGATCGGCGGGGACCCGAAGGACTCCGACCGGCCGATGGCCTTCTCGTACTGAGGGAGGAAGAGGGATATGGAACTCCACGACGTCTGGTTCGTGCTGATCGCCGTTCTGTGGATCGGCTACTTCTTCCTCGAGGGCTTCGACTTCGGGGTCGGCATCCTCACCAAGCTGCTCGCCCGCGACCGCACCGAACGCCGGGTCCTGATCAACACGATCGGCCCGGTCTGGGACGGCAACGAGGTCTGGCTGCTCACGGCCGGCGGTGCCACCTTCGCCGCGTTCCCCGAGTGGTACGCGACGCTGTTCTCCGGCTTCTATCTGCCGCTGCTGTTCATCCTGATCTGCCTGATCATCCGCGGTGTCGCCTTCGAGTACCGGCACAAGCGGCCCGAGGACAAGTGGCAGTCCAACTGGGAGCACGCGATCTTCTGGACCTCGCTGGTCCCGGCGCTCCTGTGGGGTGTGGCCTTCGCCAACATCGTGCGGGGCGTGAAGATCGACAAGGACTTCGAGTACGTCGGCACCTTCTGGGATCTGCTCAACCCGTACGCGATCCTCGGCGGGCTTGTCACGCTCACGCTCTTCACCTTCCACGGTGCGGTGTTCGTGGCGCTCAAGACCGAGGGCGATATCCGGGTACGGGCAAGGAAGTTGGCGCTCACGCTCGGGCTCGTCACGGCCGTGCTCGCGCTCGCCTTCCTGATCTGGACCCAGATCGACAACGGTGACGGCAAGTCCCTGGTCGCGATGATCGTGGCGGTGCTCGCCCTGGTCAGTGCGCTCGGGGCCATCAAGGTCGGGCGCGAGGGCTGGTCGTTCGCACTGTCCGGGATCACGATCGCGGCGGCAGTGGCCATGCTGTTCCTGACGCTCTTCCCGAACGTCATGCCGTCCTCGCTGAACGAGGAGTGGAACCTCACGGTCACTAACGCCTCGTCCAGCCCGTACACCCTGAAGATCATGACCTGGTGCGCGGCGATCGCCACTCCGATCGTGCTGCTCTACCAGTCCTGGACGTACTGGGTGTTCCGCAAGCGGATCGGTACGCGGCACATCGCGGCTGACTCGCACTGAGCGTGTGATGTCCAGGGGTGCGCCAACAACTGCTCCGATACGAGCTGTTGGCGCACCCCTTTCTCGTACTGGAGGATGTTTCACGTGAAACCGGTCGACCCTCGCCTCATCCGCTACGCAGGGGCCACCCGCCTCTTCCTCATCGCGATCGTGGTGCTCGGTCTTGCCGGGGCCGGTCTGGTCATCGCCCAGGCGATGCTGATCGCCGAAGTGGTGGTGGGGGGCTTCGAGAAGGGGCTCTCCGCAGGGGAGTTGGGCACACCGCTGCTGTGGCTCGCGGCGGTCGCCGTGGGCCGCGGCCTGGTCGGCTGGCTCACGGAGCTGGCCGCGCACCGGGCGAGTGCGGCGGTGAAGTCCGAGCTGCGGGGGAGGCTGCTCGGGCAGGCGACCGCGCTGGGCCCTGGCTGGCTGAGCGGTCAGCGGACCGGCTCGCTGGTCGCCCTCGCCACCCGCGGGGTCGACGCGCTCGACGACTACTTCGCCCGCTATCTGCCCCAGTTGGGGCTCGCGATCGTGGTGCCTGTGGCGGTGCTCGCGCGGATCGTGACCGAGGACTGGGTGTCCGCGGCGATCATCGTGGTCACGCTGCCGCTGATCCCGCTCTTCATGGTCCTGATCGGCTGGGCGACCCAGGCCCGGATGGACCGCCAGTGGAAGCTGCTCTCGCGGCTCTCCGGGCACTTCCTCGATGTGGTCGCCGGGCTGCCCACGCTCAAGGTGTTCGGGCGGGCCAAGGCGCAGGCCGAGTCGATCCGGAAGATCACCGGCGAGTACCGGCAGGCCACGATGCGGACCCTGCGTATCGCCTTCATCTCGTCCTTCGCCCTGGAACTCCTCGCCACCCTGTCGGTCGCGCTGGTCGCGGTGACCATCGGAATGCGGCTCGTGCACGGCGAGTTGGACCTCTACATCGGCCTCGTCGTCCTGGTGCTCGCGCCCGAGGCGTATCTGCCGCTGCGGCAGGTCGGGGCGCAGTACCACGCGGCGGCGGAGGGGCTCGCGGCCGCCGAGGAGATCTTCGACGTACTGGAGACGCCGCTGCCGGCGACCGGCGACGGGCCCGCGCCGCGCGGGGAGTTGAGCGTCGAGGGCGTGACCGTGCGCTATCCCGGGCGGGATACGGCGGCCGTCGAGAACGTGTCGTTCACGGTCGGCGAGGGCGAGACCGTGGCGCTCGTCGGGCCGAGCGGCGCGGGCAAGAGCACCTTGCTGCATGCCGTGCTCGGCTTCGTACGGCCTGATGAGGGGCGTATCCGGGTCGACGGGACGGATCTCGCGTCCGTGGCGCCCGGCGCCTGGCACGAGCAGGTGGCGTGGGTGCCGCAGCGTCCGCATGTATGCGCAGGGACGCTGGCGGAGAACGTACGCCTCGCGCGGCCGGACGCCGACGACGAGCAGGTGCGCCGGGCGCTGAGGGACGCGGGAGCCCTCGAGTTCGTGGACGCGCTGCCCGAGGGCCTCGGCACGCTGCTCGGTGAGGACGGGGCCGGGCTCTCGGCCGGGCAGAAACAACGGCTCGCGCTGGCCCGGGCGTTCCTCGCGGACCGCCCGGTGCTGCTGCTCGACGAACCGACGGCCGCGCTCGACGGGGCCACCGAGGCGCAGATCGTGGACGCGGTACGGCGGCTGGCTCGCGGTCGCACCGTGCTCCTCGTCGTGCACCGGCCGGCGCTGCTCGCGGTGGCGGACCGGGTGGTGCGGATCGAAGGGGGTGCGTCGGCTGGGGAGTTGGCCGGGGAGCGGGGCGGGGAGTCGGGCGGGGAGTTGGCCACACCTGCCGTGCCGATGGCTGTACGGGATGGGGTCGCCGAGGCCGCCGCCGGGGGCGAGGGACTGGTCGCCGCGACGGTCGCGGATCCGTTGGAGACCGTCCCCGAGCACGGAGTGCTCGCCCGCGTACGGAAGATGGCCGGTGCGCGGCGCGGTCGCCTGCTGCTCGGTCTCTTCCTCGGCGCGCTCGCGCTGGGCAGTGCGGTGGGCCTGATGGCCACGTCCGGCTGGCTGATCTCCAAGGCCTCGCTGCAGCCGCCCGTGCTGCATCTGATGGTGGCCGTCACCGCGACCCGCGCCTTCGGTATCGGCCGCGCGGTCTTCCGGTACGCCGAGCGCCTGGTCACCCATGACGCGGTCCTTCGGATGCTGGCCGACACCAGGGTCGCCGTCTACCGGCGGCTGGAGCGGCTGGCACCGGCCGGGCTCCGGAAGACCCGGCGCGGTGATCTGCTCGCCCGGCTCGTCGGCGATGTGGACGCGCTGCAGGACTACTGGCTGCGGTGGCTGCTTCCGGCGGGTGCGGCTGCGGTGGTCGGGCTGGGCGCTTGTGGCTTTACCGCGTGGCTGCTTCCGGAGGCCGGCGCCCTGCTGGCCGCCGGTCTGCTGCTCGCCGGCGGCGGGGGGCCGTGGGTGGGGGGGGTCGTGGGCCCCCGGGCCCAGCGGCGCCTCGCACCGGCGCGCGGGGAGATGTCGACGCGGGTGGCCGATCTGCTCACCGGGACGGCCGAGTTGACCGTCGCGGGCGCGCTGCCCTCCCGTACGGACAAGGCCCGCGCCGCCGACGCCGAGCTGACCCGGATCGCATCGCGGGGGGCCGGGGCGACCGCGCTCGGGGCCGGGCTCAGCGCGCTGATCTGCGGGCTCACCGTGGTCGCGGCCGGGGCCGTGGGAGTGGCGGCGGTCGGTGACGGGCGCCTGAGCGGGGTCTCGCTCGCTGTCGTCGTGCTCACTCCACTGGCCGCGTTCGAGGCCGTGACCGGGCTGCCGCTCGCCGTGCAGTACCGCCAGCGGGTGCGGCGCAGTGCGGAGCGGGTCTTCGAGGTGCTCGACGCGCCCGCGCCCGTACGGGAGCCGGCGACGCCCGGCACGGTGCCCGCCGGGCCCTTCCCACTGGAGCTGCGCGGGATCTCGGCCCGGCACGCGGGCCAGGACCGGGATGCGCTCGCCGGGGTCGACCTGACCCTGCGGCAAGGGCGGCGGATCGCGGTCGTCGGACCGTCCGGGTCCGGCAAGACGACGCTGGCGCAGGTGCTGCTGCGGTTCCTCGACGCACGGGAGGGCGCGTACGCGCTGGGTGGGGTGGATGCGTACAGCCTGGAGAGCGACGGGGTGCGGCGGCTCGTCGGGCTGTGCGCGCAGGACGCGCACCTCTTCGACAGCTCCGTACGGGAGAACCTGCGGCTTGCCCGGCCGGACGCCTCGGATGGTGAGCTGAGGGACGCGCTGGCACGGGCGCGGCTCCTGGAGTGGGTGGACTCGCTGCCCGACGGTCTGGACACGCTCGTCGGCGAGCACGGGGCCCGGCTCTCGGGCGGCCAGCGGCAGCGGCTCGCGCTGGCGCGGGCGCTCCTTGCCCGGTTCCCCGTCCTTGTCCTCGACGAGCCGGCCGAGCATCTCGATCTGCCGACCGCCGACGCGCTGACCGCCGATCTGCTCGCGGCGACGGAGGGTACGGCGACCGTGCTGATCACGCACCGGTTGGCCGGGCTCGACGCGGTGGACGAGGTCCTGGTGCTCGAGCACGGGCGGGTGGTGCAGCGGGGCGCGTACGCCGAGCTGGTCGAGGTGGACGGGCCGCTGCGGCGGATGGCGGAGAGAGAGCGGGAGGCCGAGGTGCTGGTGGGGTAGCCGGGCTGGTGAGGGAGAGGGCGAGTGGCTGAGCCACTGAGCCACTGCGCCACTGCGCCACTGCGCCACCGGGCCACTGGGCCACCGGTCCACCGCGCCACCGGTCCACCGCGCCACCGGTCCACCGCGCCACCGGTCCTGGCCCACCGGCCCCGCCCACCGGGTCACAGCGCCGGCCCAGAGCCAGCCGGCCCAGAGTCAGCTGGCCCAGAGTCAGCTGGCCCAGTGGCCCAGTGGCCCAGTGGCTGAGCCACTTGACCGGCGGTGGAATCGGGCAGAGCGGGACTACCTGGCTTTCCTCTGAAATTCGGACTAACTAGGATCAAGGGCATGCACGCCCCCGCCGTACCCGAAGAGCTGCCCGAGGATCCCCCTCCCTTCCCGGAGCGGGACGTGACCGGCACCGCCGCCGCGGAGCAGGCCGCGCGCAGTCTGCAGTCGCTCCCCGAGGAGCTCGCGGCCCGTCTGCCGCAGCTGCTCGAGGCCATGGTCTCCGTGGGCAGCGGGCTCGATCTGCACTCCACGCTCGACCGCATCGCGGAGACGGCGGCCAGCCTGACCGGCGCCAGGTACGCGGCGATCGGCGTGATCAACGACAAGGGCGACGGGCTCGCCGACTTCATCACGTACGGCATCCCGCAGGAGCACCGGGAGCTGATCGGCGCCCTGCCGGACGGCAGGAGCGGGCTGCTCGGCGCGCTGATCAAGGATCCGGCGACGGTACGGCTCGACGATCTGACCCAGGACCCGCGCTCCATGGGCTTCCCGCCGCACCACCCCCCGATGCGGACCTTCCTCGGCGTACCGATCCGGGTGGGCGGCGAGGTCTTCGGCAACCTCTATCTGACCGAGAAGCGGGGCGGCGGCAGCTTCAGCATCTACGACCTGCACATGGTCAAAGTGCTCGCGACCGAGGCCGGGATCCAGATCGGCAACGCGCGGCTCTACGAGGCGACCCGGCAGCGCGAGCGGTGGATCGACGGATCGGTGGCGGTCACCACCGCGCTCCTGTCCGGCGCCGACGCCGATGAATCGCTGACCGTCGTGGCCGAGCAGGCGCGCAAACTCGCCAATGCCTCGGCCGCGTTCGTGCTGCTCACCGCCGAGGAAGGCGGCCTGGAGATCGTGGCCGAGTCCACCGAGAGCGGGCCGTCGTCCGCACTCGGTCTGCTCGTGCCGCCCGAATCGCCCGTCGTCGATCTGGTGCTCTCGGGCGAACCGGTCTTCATCGACGACGCCGCCACCGACGACCGGCTGATCACCGAGCTGGCCCGGGCCTACGGCCCCACCATGTTCCTTCCGCTGGAGAGCGGCGGCCGGGTGCTCGGCGTGCTCGCCGCGCCGCGGGTGGGGGGCGCGCAGCCGTACACCGAGGCCGAGAAGACCCTCGCGGTGCAGTTCGCCGCGCAGGCCGCGCTCGCGCTGATGATGGCGGAGGCGCAGCGCGACCGGGAGCGGCTCGCCGTCTTCGAGGACCGCGACCGTATCGCCCGAGACCTGCACGATCTGGTGATCCAGCGGCTGTTCGCCACCGGGATGATGCTGGAGAGCGCGCAGCGCAGGTCGGTGGTGCCCGAGGTGCAGACCGGTGTCGGCAAGGCGATCGACGAGCTCGACGTCACCATCCAGGAGATCCGTACCGCGATCTTCGCGCTGCAGCAGGGGCCCGCGGAGGCGCCGTCGGGGCTGCGGACCCGGGTGCTCCGGGAGATCAACATGGCGGCGGTACCGCTGGGGTTCAAGCCCTCGCACCGTTTCCTCGGGCCGGTGGACACCGTGGTCGGCGAGCTGACCGGCAAGAACCTGATCGCCGCGCTGCGCGAGGCGCTGTCCAATGCCTTCCGGCACGCGCAGGCCGGGCAGATCGAGGTCGTGGTCGATGCGGGAGCCCAGCTGCCGGACGGCCGGGAAGGCGTACGCCTGACGGTGGCCGACGACGGGGTCGGGATTCCGGAGGGCGGCCGGCGCAGCGGGCTGAAGAACCTCAAGCGACGGGCCGAGTCCCTCGGCGGCGACAGCTGGTACGGGCAGGGGATCGGGGACGACGGGGCCGGGACGACGGTGGTGTGGCAGGCGCCGCACTGATGCAAGGGCCCTCGAGGTACCCCGCTGGTGCAGGGGCGGCACTGAGGCGGCTTCGGTTTCACGTGAAACACGCGTGGGGGGCCATGGGGCGGCGCTCACGCCCGGCCACTGTTCGGCTCAACTGCCTGACCCCATATGGGGCAAGGGTCACCCCTGTGCCCCGTCCGTACGGGCGTGGCGTCAACCGGCGGGTGACGATCCGTGCATGGTCCTGATGCCGCGTCGCCTTCCGCCCGTACTCCTCGCCGGGGCGCTGCTGCTCGCGCTCGCCGCGCCCGCGGCCTCCTCCGACTCGGGGGAGGACGGCCCGGGCGGGCACGGCCACGGCCCCGGTACGAGCGGCAAGGTGGCCCGGCTGCTCGAGAACGCGGCGAAGGCGACACAGGAGTACGAAAAGGGGCGGCGGGCCGCCGAGACCCAGCGCAAGAAGGCCGAGCGCCTGGAGGGCGTGCTCGCCCGGCAGCGTCAGGAACTGAGGCGGCTGAACGGCGAATTGGGGCGGATCGCCCGGGGCCAGTACCGAAGCGGCGGCGGCCTCCCGTACACCGCACAGCTGCTGCTCGCCGACGATCCGGACGAGCTGATGCGCGGTCAGCGGCTCGCTCTGCAGGCCAATCTGGCCATGAACCACCTGATCGACAAGACCCAGCGGGCCGCCCGCAGGGTCGACGAGGACCGGCAGCGGGCGGCTGGCGCCTGGCACTCCCTCGATGCGCGCCGGGTCCGGCTCGCCGCGTTGAAGAGCGGGATCGAGAAGAAGCTCGAGGACGCCCGGTGGACGCTGCAGAGCGAGGCGGACGCCCAGGTCGCGGCGGGTGCCTGCCGTGGTGCGGTCCGGCTCGACCAGCCCTCGCTGCCGCAGGGCCGCAGGTGGGTCGCGCCGGTCGAGACGTATGAACTCTCCGCCGGCTTCGGCGGCAGCGGCGACCGGTGGGCGCACCGGCACACCGGGCAGGACTTCGCCGTCGGTATCGGGGAGCCGGTGCGGGCGATCGGCGAAGGGCGGGTGGTGAAGGTGTCGTGCGGGGGTGGATTCGGGATGGAGGTCCTGGTCCAGCACCCCGGCGGCTACTACTCGCAGTATGCCCATCTCGCCTCCGCCGCCGTCGACCAGGGCGACAAGGTCCGCACCGGTCAGTGGCTCGGGCAGGCGGGCACGACGGGCAACTCGACCGGACCGCATCTGCACTTCGAGGTGCGGCTCACTCCGTATCTGGGGTCGGGGGTCGATCCCAGGAAGTGGCTGGCCGAGCGAGGTGTGAAGCTCTGACCTCGATGAAGGTCAGGCGAGGGCTTCGGCGATGAGCTGCTCGATGATCACGGCCACGCCGTCGTCGTTGTTGGCGACCGTACGGCCCCAGGCGGCGGCGATGACATCCGGGTGGGCGTTGCCCATCGCATAGCCGCGGCCGGCCCAGCTCAGCATCTCGACGTCGTTCGGCATATCGCCGAAGGCCACGACCTCCTCGGCGCGGATGCCGCGCTCCGCGCAGCACAGCGCGAGCGTGCTGGCCTTGGAGACACCCGCGGCGCTGATCTCGAGCAGCGCGGTGGGGCTGGAGCGGGTGACCTCGGCGCGCGGTCCGACGGCGGTGCGCGCGAGGGTGAGGAACTCGTCGGGGGTGAGCTCGCCGTGGTGGGCCAGGAGCTTGAGCACCGGCTGGTCGGCCAGGTCGAAGTCCTCGGCGAGCAGCTTCTCGACGGGGGCGATGGTGATGATCGGGTCCATGTGCAGCGGCGGATAGGCGAGTTCATGGCAGATGCCGCCGGTGCGCTCGATGGCGAACGACGTGCCGGGGACCGCCGCGCGCAGCACCTGGATGACGTCCAGGGCGGTCTCGCGCTGCATCGATCGCAGCTTCACGAAGCGGTGCTGCCCGGGGCCGCCGTGCAGATCGACCACGGCGGCGCCGTTTCCGCAGATCGCCAGGCCGTGGCCGTGCACATGGTCGCTGACGACATCCATCCAGCGGGCCGGGCGGCCGGTGACGAAGAAGACCTCGATCCCGGCCTCCTCGGCGGCGGCGAGCGCCGCGACCGTACGCGGGGAGACGGACTTGTCGTCCCGCAGCAGCGTGCCGTCCAGATCCGTGGCGATCAGCCGGGGGCGGGGGTGGGCGGGCACGGGATGCTGGTCTGCTGCGGAGGTCGTCACAACGGCATTGTTCCGCATATGCCCGAGCGCCGGGCTGCCGGGTGCACATCTGAGTGGGGGCGAGCCCCGGTGAGTGGCTTTCTGTCCCACCGGGGCTCTGGGGTAACGCAGTTGAGGGTGTCGGGGCTGAGGGCCTGCGGGGTTCAGGACCTACAGGGTTCAGGACCTACAGGGTTCAGGATGTACGAGGCTCAGGGCCCGCGAGGCTCAGGAGCTCAGCCGGGCGGCCGCTTCCTTCGCGATCTGCTCGTAACCCCGCTCGTCGGCGGCGAACACCGAGTCCGCGATCGGCATGTGGATCACCAGCTCGGTGAAGCCGAGAGCGGCATACGGCCGGGCGAACTCGACAAAGGCGTCGACCGAGCGCAGCGGGTGGGCGTCGGCGGCATGGGTGTCCGGGTTGAACTCCGGGGTGAAGCCCGTGAGCAGGACCTTGTCCAGGCCGGCCACGTCCCTGCCCTGCTCCGCGCACGCCTTGCCGAGCTTGGCGATCTGGGTGGCCACGGCCTCGACGGACTGCTCGGGGGTGCCGGCCTCGTACAGCTTCGGGTCGCCGGTGGTCACCCAGGCCTGGCCGTGCCGTGCGGCGAGCCGCAGCCCGCGCGGGCCGGTGGCCGCGACGGCGAGGGGCAGGCGCGGGGACTGGGCACAGCCGGGCAGATTGCGCGCCTCGGTCGCTGAGTAGAACGTGCCCTCGCTGGTGACCTCCGCCGGCTCGCTCAGGAGCCGGTCGAGCAGCGCCACGAACTCGGCGAACCGGTCCGCCCGCTCCTTCGGCGTCCACTGCTCCTCGCCCGGCTTCTTGAGCGTGGTGGCGTCGAAGCCGTTGCCGCCCGCGCCGATGCCGAGGGTGATCCGCCCGCCGGAGATGTCGTCGAGGGAGATCAGTTCCTTGGCGAGCGTGACGGGGTGCCGGAAGTTCGGCGAGGTCACGAGGGTGCCCAGGCGCAGGGTGCTGGTCGCCGTGGCGGCAGCGGTGAGGGTCGGAATCGCGCCGAACCAGGGGCCGTCGCGGAAGGTCCGCCAGGCGAGGTGGTCATAGGTGTACGCGGCGTGGAAACCGAGCTCCTCGGCGCGCTGCCACTTGTCGCGGCCGCCGTTGTGCCAAGGGGTGGTGGGGAGGATGACGGTGCTGAGGCGCATGCCGTCAGCGTACGTCGGGGGTGTCGACACGCGTCGAGGCGCGGGTTCGAGTGGCACTGCGAGCAGGGGGCCCGAGCGCTTCACTCCCGGGTCCCCTGCTCGCGGTGCGCCTTGACGGCGCTCGGCCTCAGCCGCCGGACGGGCCGGCCTCGACCGCCGACGCGGCCGGCTTCTGGAGGCTGCCTGCCCGGTCCAGAGCCTTGGACCGGGCCGCCGTATGGGCGTCGCCCAGTGCTCCGTACTCCTGTGCCGCGCGGGAGAACAGGTCCACCGCCTCGCCGAGCAGGCTCAGGTCCGGGGACTGCTCCCGCTCGTCCCCGCCGTCTTCGTCTCCGTCCTTGTCCTCGTACTCGTCCCCGCCGTCTTCGTCTTCGTCTTCGTACTCGTCCAGGAAATCGGCAAGCAGTTCCGCGTACTGGTCCAGGGTCTGCGCGCGTTCGTAGCGCAGGTCCGGGTCCTGGGCGCCGTCCAGTACGGCGAGTGCGCGGTCCATCAGCGGGCGGGCGAGTGCGAGGCTCTCGGCGCTCGCGTACTCGAGGTCGTCCATCCCGTCGGCCCAGAAACGGCGCCACGCCAGCGACCGCAGCACCCGCACCTCGCCCGCCCGGTCACCGCCCTCGCGCCACAGCTCCAGGGCCCGGCCGTAGGCCGCGTCCGCCGCGTCCTCCAGGCCCGCACGTGCCAGGCAATCGGCCGCGCCATGGGCGAACCGGGCCTGGGGCAGCGGGTCGTCCCAGTCCTTGGCGACCTCGGCGGCCCGCAGGAACTGCTCGGCCGCGGCCCGCTGATCGTTCAGCTCGCGCAGCAGCTCGGCCAGCAGGGAACGCGCCTGTGCTTCGGCCCGCGGGCCCTGGCGTACGAGATCCGGGAGTGCGGACTGCAATACCTCCGCCGCCTCCGTGACACGGTCTTGTGCCCGGTACGCCTGGGCGAGCAGCCGGCGCGCATGGGCGCCGCCGTCCGCTTCGAGTCCGCCCTGGTCGAACCAGTGCGCCGCTTCCAGGGCATGCTCGGCCGCCTCCGCCGACTGGTCGCGCCGCATCAGCACGTCCGCAAGGACCAGTCGTACAGTCCCCTGCTGCTCCGGGTCGGTCAGCTCGGCGCCGGCGTCGAGTGCCGCACGGGCCGAGGCCTCGGCCTCCTCCGTCCGGTCGAGGGACAGCAGCAGCTCCGCCCGCCGGCCGAGCGGTTCGGCCGCGTCCCAAGGGCGGCCCGGGGCACGGAAGCGGGCGGCTGCCGAGGCGAGCAGCAGTTCGGCCGCTGTGATGTCCTCGTCGACCAGGGCGAGTCGGGCGAGCGTCGTCTCCGCCTCGGCGGCGAGGTCGGTGAGGTCGGTGAGGTTGGTGAGGACAGTGAGGTTGGCAAGATCGGCGAGGTCGGCCCTATCAGCCCCGTCAGTCCCGTCAGTCCCGTCACCGGTCTCCGCGACGAACGCCCGCAGTTCGGATACGTACACGGGGTCAGCTCGACCGGCCCGCCCATCGGCATCGTCCCCATCGTCCCGCCCCGCCGCCGCCCGCTCCGCCGCCGCCCGCTCCCGCAGCTGTGCCTCGATCCGGATCCGTACCAGCGCAGCCGAGGCGATCCGCCGCGACCGCCAGGGATCCGCGGGGTCCAGCGACTCGGCGGCCTGTGCGGCCACGGCCAGCTGCTCCCGTACGGACTCGGGCGCCTCCCCCGCCGAGGCGGCGTGCACGGCGAGATGCAGCTCGGCCAGCGCGGCCCGGGCCGCCTGTCCGGCGGCCCGGTAGGCGGCAGAGCAGGCACGCAGCAGCGCGCCCGCGTCCCCGGCGCCGTCCTCGGCGGCCGTCACCGCTCGGTGCTCGAGCAGTTCGGCGGGCAGGGCCGGGTCGGTGGGCTCCCGCGCACCGACGGCCTCGGCCACCCGCTCCCACGCGAGCCGGGCGCCGGGGTGGCGCCGGTCACGCAACGTCCGCGCCCCCTCGATGAGTTCGGGCAGCCCGGAGGGCGCCGCGGAGCTCCGGCCGGCCACCTGCTCGGCAGCCGCGGCGGACCCGACAGCCCCGGCCACCGCACTCACGCCACCAGCCCCGGCCACCGCACCAGCCCCACCCACCGCACCAGCCCCGGCCACACCAGCCACCCCGACCGTCCCACCGGCCCCACCAGAGCGCACCACCCCCGACAGCCGCTCGCTGCGGATGCCCAGCGGCAGCGCGTCCGTCAGCGGCTGCCGCGCCACGCGCTCCTCGAACCGGTCGGAGATGTACGTGTTCCCGTTGCGCAGATCGAAGCGCTCGGCGATCGCACGCGCCTGCTGGTACAGCAGGTCGTACAGCTCGCCCACCGTGCGCTCGGCGCCGCCGTGCCGTATCGCCGTCAGATCGGAGTGCCCCAGCTCCTTCAGCCTCCGCAGCAGCACCAGGATGCCGCCGTTCAGGGAGAGTTGGGCGTCCGAGTCCGCGAGCGGGCCCAGGTGGGCGGCGTGCTCGGTGAGGATCTCCAGGCCGCGCGGCTCATTGCCGGTCAGCGCGCAGAACTCGATGTGCTGGCCGATGGTCCGCAGCAGACTGTCGTTGCCCCGCGCGAGGCGGTAGCCCTTCAGGTGGTGGGTGCGGGCCTCGGCGAAGCGGCCCAGGCGGAGCAGGGGCAGCAGGGAGTACCCGAGCACCCGGTGGGGCTCCTCACGGCAGGCCGAGCTGCCGCTCGTCACCGGCCGCCAGATGTCCATGGCCTTCTCGTCCTGTCCGCGACTGGCCCAGTAGCGGCCCTGCGTTCCCAGTTCGCAGGCGTGGCAGTTGCTCATCCGGTCGCGCCGGGCCGCCATCCAGCCGGCCACGGCACGGTCGGCGCGCTCCAGGTCCCCGGTCGACTCGGCGAGATAGAACTCGCTCTGCCGTACGGCCCGTTCGCTGTGTCCGGCCAGCCGGTAGCGGCGTTCCATCTCCTGGAACCAGGATTCGACATCGGCGATCGCGACCTCGGGCAGGTCGATGATGTCGCCGGTCACCCACTTGAACGACCAGAACAGACTGTGGGTCTGCCAGCCCTCGAACGCACCCGGGTCGCGGTCGTACTCCTGCAGCAGCCGGGAGAACGGCACGAGCGCCTTGGTCCGCTCCGAGCTCCACGTGTATGCGTCGACCAGCGCGAAAAGCGCTTGGCGAAGGACGGCCGCGTCGCCCGACCGCTCGGCGGCGGCGGACAGCTCCTCCGCGCGGGCGGAGCGGGCCGTGCCGTACGGCGTGCCGTTGTTCTGGCGGATCGCCTGCCGGATGTCCTGCGGATCCGAGAGATTCACAGCGAACCCTCCCCCTTCTCGGCCGCGCTGTGAGTCGCCCACTCCAGGAGCCCCAGGAACGACCGGTTGAGCAGCGTCGTATCGGCGGGCCGCAGCGGGCGCTGCGACATCAGCAGGGCCTGGCCGTACAGCGACTCGATCGCCATGCCGGTCAGCTCCGTGTCCGGGAGCGCCGAAATCCGCCTGATCAGCGCATTGTTGTGGTTCAGGACGAGCCGGGCGCGCGGCGCCGAGCCGCGCAGCGAGCCGAGGATGCTGCTCCACAGCGCATCGCCGCTCGCCTGCGCGCCCTCCTGGGCGCTCGCCCGGTCGCGCTCATGGCGCGCCTGCCGGTCGTCGAGGAACAGCGCCGGCACGGCCACCGGCTGGAAGGCGCGCAGCGCCACATCGCAGTCGAGCGCGTCGAGCCGGGCCCGCGCCGTCGCCAGGAACGGGGCAAGGGCCAGTTCGGTGGAGACCTCGACCGTGTCGAGGCGGTCGGTGACGGCGCCCGCATCCAGTTCGGTGACGCTCACACCCGGCCGGATCCCGGGCAGCAGAGCGAGCAGCTCGGCGTCGTACGTATAGCCGGCATTGATCACGCCGAGGCCGTGCGCCGCCGCGATCGGGGCGATCTGGCGGAACTCCTCGACGGTGCGCGTGAAGTGGATCTGCTGGTGCGCCGCCGTGAACTCGGCCAGGTTGGCAGTGCCGTCGCTGGTCTCGAACGGCAGCCACGGCAGCATGAGTTCGAGCAGTTCGGGATCGTGCCGCGCCAGGGACTTCACGCCCAGGTGGTGCACCTGGAGGAAGGCGGACAGGCGCTGCGGATCGCCGACGGCGAGCCCTGCCAGCCACTCCCGTACGCGGCCGCCGAGCGCTTCCCGTACGGCTTCGAGGGTCTCGTCGTCGTAGAGGCTCTCGCGTGAGGCGGTCGGGCGCAGGGTGTCGGTGTCGACCACGGCGCGCACGAAGAAGGCCCAGTCCGGCAGCAGATTGTCCGCACGGTCCGTGAGCAGCATGCCCTTCAGGTGCACGCGGTGACCGGCGCGATGCGCGGGGCTGGTCGGCTCCGGCAGGACGTATGCCACCCCTCGGACGCCCGCGACCGGCAGATCGAGGTCGATGGAGTCGAGCGGCGTGAAGCCGAAGGTCCTGGTGCAGTGCCCGGCGAGCGCCACGCGGCGGGCCGCCGGTGACGGGAAGCCGCGGTCCCAGACGGCCGGCAGTTCGGTGATCTGCCGCTGCGTCGAGCCGTCGTCGAAGACGATGTCGTACGGGAGCAAGGCACCGAAGTCCCGGGCCAGTTCCTCCACGCGGGCCCGGGCCGTCCACTCCTCGGCGCCCCGCCGCGGCTCCAGGTACACCGTGGTGCCGGGCTCGGTCCTGGCCTCATCGGGCAGGACGCGCACGGTGTACGAGCCGTCGTCCGAGGCCAGCCACTCCACGGGCGGCGCCTCGGGGGAACGCGCGGACCGGGTGATCACCCGGATCTGGCGCGCGACCACGAAGCAGGCGAGCAGTCCGATCCCGAACTGCCCCAGGAACTCCTGCCGCGCGCTCTCCAGACCTTCGGCTCCACCGCGCTTGGAGCTGCGCCCGATCGTGGCGAGCAGGGTGTGCACCTCGGCCTCGGTGAGACCGATGCCGCTGTCCCTCATCGCCACTCGGCCGCCGCACGCGGTCAGTTGGATGTGCTGCGGTGCGTCAGCGTCCACGGCCCGGCGGGCGGTCACGGCATCCACCGCGTTCTGCAGCAGCTCCCGTACGTAGACCCGAGGGCTCGAGTACAGGTGGTGGGAGAGCAGGTCGACCAGGCCGCGCAGATCGACCTGGAAGGTGTTGGGGGAGGTCGGCGGGCTGCCGGTCTCGGCGGACGTCATGGGTGATCACCTCGCGTGTGCGCACGGACGGATGGCGACCGCGAGGCCCCCCCTCACAGATCGCGAAGACGGGTGAAGCGTAGAGCCAGGGACTGACATCGAGCTCGGCAATTTCCCTCCACCCTCTGTTGAAATTCCAATCTACGGAATACATTTTCCGCGATGTGGTGACGGGGGTGCTCATCTCGCAATGAATCGGGCATCGGGTCGACCCCCGGCGAACAGAAGAGGGGAGTCCCGTGCACAGCAGCGCTTCGCCGGTCCGTAAGGCCGCGGCCGAACTCATCGGCACCGCGGCCCTGGTGGCCGTCGTCGTCGGTTCCGGACTGCAGGCCGCCCGGCTGACGGAGGACACCGGGGTCCAGCTCCTCGCCAATTCCCTGGCCTCGGCGATCGGACTCGGGCTGCTCATCGCGCTGTTCGGGCCGGTCTCGGGCGGACAGCTCAATCCGGTGGTGACGCTGTCGGCCTGGTGGCTGGGCCGGCGCGACGGCAGCGGACCGGGCCCGCGCGAAGCGCTCGCGTATGTCGCGGCGCAGACGGTGGGGGCGGTCGCCGGTGCGCTGCTCGCGGAGGCGATGTTCGGGCGCGCGGAGGTCGTCTGGTCGACGCAGGAGCGGATCGGGGACCGGCTGCTGCTGGGTGAAGTCGTCGCCACCGCGGGGCTTGTGCTGTTGATCTGCGGTCTCACCCGGATCGGGCGTACGCAGCTCGCGCCGGTCGCGGTGGCCGCGTATATCGCCGCGGCGATCTGGTTCACGTCGTCCGGCTCGTTCGCCAATCCGGCGGCGACGGTCGGGCGCGCGTTCACCGACTCGTTCACCGGGATCTCCCCCGGTTCGCTGCCGGGCTTCATCGTGGCCCAACTGGCCGGTGGCGCCCTGGGTCTGGCCCTGGCCGCGGTCCTTTACGGGAAGCCGGCGGGCGGGGACGCCTCGGGTGCCCGCCCTGCCTCTGCCTCTGCCTCTGTCTCTGCCTCTGGTCCTGGTCGCGACAGTCGGGTCAGCCCGGAAAGCGCAGATACCGCGGCGGTACGGATGCCGTGAGCCACACCCCGTTCGCGCTGACCTTGAAGACATGGCCGTCGCGGTGCATCGCGCCCGCGTCCACGGAGAGGATCACGGGGCGGCCGCGGCGGGCGCCGACGCGCGTGGCGGTTTCCCGGTCGGCCGAGAGATGCACGTCATGGCGGGCCATCGCGCTCAGGCCGTGGCTGCGGATCGCGTCCAGATTGCGGGCGACGGTGCCGTGGTAGAGGTACGGCGGCGGTGCGGCGGGCGGCAGGTCCAGGTCGACCTGGACCGTGTGGCCCTGGCTGGCGCGGATCCGGCTGCCGTCGACCGCGAAACGCTTCTTGTCGTTGTGCGCGACCACATGCTCCAGCTCGGCCCGGCTGAACACGAATCCGTGCGCGGCCGCCGCGGCGATCAGGGTGTCGATCTCGACCCAGCCGTTGGCGTCAAGGGTGAGGCCGATCCGCTCCGGCTGGTGGCGCAGGTGCTTGGAGAGGTATTTGGAAACGCGTACGGTCCGCCTCTCGTCGATCCCCGCGATCTCGTTGATCTCGTCGGGTGCTCTGTCAGTCATCGCCCCAGAATGCCGGGCGCCCTCCGGTTCTCGCATCCGGATTTCCCTCGGTCCGGCTCCAGCTGGATCCAGGTAGAGCCAGGTGGAGCCAGGTAGATCCAGGTGGTCCTGAATTCCCCGAAATTTAACGGGACTTAGGCATGATCCACAGGTAACCCGGGTTATCCACAGGCTGATTGAGGATTATGTGGACAACTCCCGTCCCCCTCAGGGCACTTGATCAACTTCCGGTTCCCCGTTCGGCTTTGCGGCCAAGGCATCCAAAGTCCTGGCGTGCACCTCGCGTTCGGCGGCTGTCGCGATGAATACGGAGATGCCCTCCGCGCCAACCAGGCCGCGCACGATGTCGATTGTGTGGACGGGCAGCGCCACCGGAACGTCGCCCGACGGCGTGGGCGGCGGCAGCGCCGCGCCCAGATGCTGCTGCAGATGACGTGTCGCGAACGTACGCATGGCGCGGGCGAGTTCGGCGTCCACGGTCTGCTGGGCGAGCGGCCGCAGTCTGCGGACGAGCGCGGCGGCCTCGGTCGCGTCCGCGTCCGTCGGCGGCTGTTGTTCGAGGTAGCGCTGGAAGACGTGCTCGGTCGTGAACTCCAGGAAACGGGACGCTATGTGCTCGACCTGGACCCGCAACTCCCGCAGATGTCCGGCGATCGCGTGCAGCGGCACTCCTGCCGCGTGCAATTCGGCTGCCACGGCCAGCTCTTGAGGGCTCGGTACGAGGAACTCGTCGTCCCGGCCCGGAATCCTTTCCAGTACGCCGAGTTCGACCGCTTCCTCGACCGCCGCCTCATCCGGTTCTCCGCCGAACTTCAGGTCGAGATCGGCGCGGGTGATCCGGTCGGCCTTCTCGTCCGTCCAGGGGCCGTCGACCTCGGCCACCAGACCGAGCACCCCGCCGAGACCGCGGCCGGAGTCCCAGGCATCGAGGAGTTCCTTGATCGACGCCAGGGTGTAGCCGCGGTCCAGGAGGTCGGCTATCTGCCGCAGCCGGGCGAGATGGGCGTCCCCGTACACATTGGACCGGCCCCTGCGCTCGGGGCGGGGGAGCAGGCCGCGGTCCTGGTAGGCGCGGATCGTACGGACCGTGGCGCCGCTGTGGTGGGCGAGGTCCTCGATCCGGTACTCGGCCCGGTGCCCCGCGCCCGACGTCTGCTCCGCCACGCTCCCCGCCCTCTCCTCAGCGCCGCGCACCCGGCGCGCTCACTGACGCGCTCACCGGCGTGCCCCTCATGCGATGGCCGACCGTCCGATCGCCCCCGCCGCGACGCGCGCCGCAGGGGATGCGGCCAGATACTCCACCGCCTTGCGCAGTGAGCTCTCCTGCGAGGGATGGTACGTCCGCCGCAGATAGCGGGGTACGGCCGCGCCGATCTCCTTCCAGGTGGGCAGCAGCCCTTTGCGTACGGCCCGGTTGTGCTCGCGCAGCGAGTACCTGAGCCGGCCGGCGGGCCCGGGGCTCCGCAGCCCATCGGCGCCCCTGCCCGAAGCGCGCGGGGAAGGATCGTGCCGCAGGAGATACGCGGCGCCCCACACCCACAGGTAGAGCATCACCGGCGCGGTCACCGCCATGCCGGCGATGCGCCGCGTGTAGCGGGGCAGTCCCTCGCCGCCGCAGTGCTCGTACATGTCGAAGGCGACGGAGCGGTGCTCGACCTCCTCCGCGCCGTGCCAGCGCAGCAGATCGAGCATCACCGGATCCGAGCCCGCCTCGTCCAGCCCGTCCGCGTCGAGCACCCAGTTGCCGAGGACCGCGGTGAACTGCTCGATCGCCGCGATGACCGCAAGGCGGAAACGCAGCCACTCCTGGGCCGCTATCGGTGCGCCCAGCGGCGGGCGTTCGCCGAGCAGCCGGTCGAAGAGCAGATCCACATAGCGCGTGTACGGCTCCGTCCGAAGGCCCTTGGCCGCGAGGTGGTCGAGCACGTGCGCGTGCTGCACGCTGTGCGTCGCCTCCTGGCCCATGAAGCCCTTGACGTCCTTCAGGAGCACCGGGTCCCCGACCAGCGGGAGCGCCTCCTTGAACACCTTCACGAACCAGCGCTCGCCCGCCGGAAGCAGCAGATGCAGCACATTGATGACATGGGTGGCCGTCGGCTCGTCCGGTATCCAGTGCAGCGGGGTGGAGTCCCAGTCGAAGGAGACCCGGCGCGGCACGATCGCGTAGTGGCCTTCCCCCTCGCTCATACCGGCGGCTCCAAGCGTGCGATCGCCCGCAGCGCCCTGGGTGTGAAGCGGGACAGCAGATGGGCGCCGCGCGCCTCCGGAGTCACCGGCACCACCGCCTGGTTGGTGAGCACCGCGTTCAGGATGGCGTCGGCCACCTTCTCCGGCGGGTAGTTGCGCAGCCCGTACAGCCGCGAGGTGCGCTTCTGCCGGCGCTTCTCCTCGGCGGCGTCGACCCCGGCGAAGCGGGCGGTCGCGGTGATGTCGGTGTTCACGAAGCCGGGGCAGATCGCGGAGACGCCGATGCCCTGCCCGGCCAGTTCGGCCCGCAGACACTCGCTGAGCATCAGGACAGCGGCCTTCGACGTCGAGTACGCGGGCAGCGCCCTCGAGGGCTGATACGCCGCCGCGGACGCGGTGTTGACGATGTGGCCGCCCTGTCCGCGCCCGGCCATCTGTCCGCCGAAGATCCGGGAGCCGTGGATCACGCCCCACAGATTGACGTCGAGGACCTTCTTCCAGTCCTCGCTGGTGGTGGCGAAGAACGAGCCGGACAGGCCGATCCCCGCATTGTTGACCAGCACATCGAGGACGCCGTACTCCGTGGCGACCTTCTCGGCCAGCTTCTCCATGGCGGCCTCGTCGGACACGTCGAGCTGCTCGCCCCAGGCCTCGGGCGCGCCGATCAGACCCGCCAACTCCGCGGTACGCGCGGCCCCTTCACCATTGCGGTCCACCGCGACCACGCGCGCCCCGGCCTCCGCGAACGCGAACGCCGTCGCCCGTCCGATCCCGCTCGCCGCACCCGTGACGAGCACGAGCTGGCCGGCGAACCGCTGGGCATAGGCATGGGCGCGCTTGGCCCGCTTGACGGGAACGGCGGCCACCGTCTGCGCGGGGGTCTCCACCGATGTCACGAACTCGCCGATCCACGCGGCAAGTTGATCCGGCCGGGTCCGCGGCACCCAGTGCTTGGCCGCCACCGTCCTGCGCGTCAGCCGCGGCACCCACTGCTCGAGATCGTCGTAGAGCTTCGGCGACAGGAACATGTCCCCGGTCGGCGTGATCAGCTGCACCGGCGCGTGCGCATGGGCGTCGGCCCGCGGCCGGCTCAGCCGCGCCCGTACGTTGTCCCGGTAGAGCCACGCGCCGTGGGCGGCGTCGCTCGGCAGCGAAGGCGTGGGGTAGTCGCCGGCCGGCACCTTCTCCACCCGCGCGAGCAGCCGCGGCCACTGCCTGCCGAGCGGTCCGCGCCAGGCGAGCTCCGGCAGCACGGGGGTGTGCAGCATGTACACGTACCAGGACTTGGCGCCCTGGCCGAGGAGTTGGCCGACCTTGCGCGGGGTCGGACGGGTCATCCGCTTCTTGATCCAGTGCCCGAAGTGGTCGAGCGAAGGACCGGATATCGAGGTGAAGGACGCCACCCTGCCCTGCGTACGCTCCACCGTCGCGAACTCCCAGGACTGCACCGAGCCCCAGTCGTGCCCCACCAGGTGCACCGGCTCGTCCGGGCTCACCGCGTCCGCGACGGCCAGGAAGTCGTCGGTCAGCTTCTCCAGGGTGAAGCCGCCGCGCAGCGGGGTCGGCGCCGTGGACCTTCCGTGGCCCCGTACGTCGTAGAGCACCACATGGAACTGCTCGGCGAGCCGTACGGCGACCTCCGACCAGACCTCCTTGGAGTCCGGGTATCCGTGCACCAGGAACACGGTGGGCCGGTCCGGCTCGCCCAGTTCGGCGACGCACAGCTCCACGCCCCCGGTCCGCACCCAGCGCTCGCGTGCACCCTTCAACAGTCCGCTCCCGCCGCTCATGTACTGGCTCCCGGTCTTCCCGCGTCCCTCGCTCGTGCTCACGCCGCCTTCTCCCGTCCCCACCGCTGTACGTGCGGCAGTTCGTCGTCCAGCCAGAACGCGCTCTCGACCGGGTCCCTGGAATCCGTCACGACGAGGAGCTCCTCGAACTTCGCGCCCGTGCCCCGGAATCCGAGATGCGGTTCGACCGCCCACAGCCCCGGCTGCGGCGGGTGGTCGGAGAACTTGTACGGCGACCACAGCGGCGACCAGCCGTCCCGGTGCCCGTGCAGCGCATCGCTCGCGAGGCCCTTGAGGGACTGGGTGCCGAAGCCGAACACATGCGGTGACAAGCGCCGCTCCTTGACCTGGTCCACCTTGTGCGCGATCACACCGAACGGGTAGGCGCGATGCCGGTTCGCGTATCCCTGCCGCCGCATCAGGAGCTCCACGTCCTCGTAGATCTCCCGCAGCGGGCGCCGTTCGCGCACCTCGCGCAGGATCAGCTCGCGATGGGCTTCGAGGTCGTCGAGCAGCTTGTCGTGCAACGGGTTCGGGCCGAGGCAACCGGAGTAACCGATGTCCGCCGTATAGCCGTTGAAGACGGGAGCCATGTCGAGGATGTACGGCATCCCCGGCTCGAGCGCGCGGTTGGTCGGGAAGAACTGCAGCGGGATCCTGAAGCCGGTGAAGGCCGTACGGTCCCCGAACCACGCGAAGGGCAGATGGAACCAGTCCCGCACCCCGCGCTCCCGCAGCCACACCCGCTGCATCCGGGCGGCCTCGCGCTCGGTCACACCGGGGGTGAGCTGGGCGGCGACCGCCTCCGCGCACTCGTACGCGAGCGCCTGCACCTCCTTGAAGCCCCGTAGTCGCGTGTCGAGTTCAACCGTTGAGCCCATGCCACCCCGCCCTGGTCAGGTGTGCGCTACGCGTCCGTAACTTGACACTGATGAATGTGACAATGCACGGCGGCGACGTCAAGGGGTGTGCACGGGCTGTGGATAACCCTGCCGGAACGGGCAGTTGGGCCTGTCCGTTTCGGGACGATCGGCGGCCATCGTCTGCGTAAGGGGTGGATAAGTTCCGCCTATGAGCCCCCGTACGTGCGCCCGCCGCAGGATTCCCGCACTTGTTGCTGCCGGCGCGCTCGCCTTCGCGGGGTGCGGGACGCAGGGCGCGAGTGGTGAGGGCAAGGCGAAGCCGGCCCGGTCCGATCGGCGTGCCGAGGAGTCCAACGGCATCGAGAAGCTCTCCGGCGCGGAGGCGATGCAGCGCTCCCGCGAGGTGATGGCCGACCTGCAGTCGTTCCAGAGGGTCTACACCCCGGCGCTGCCGGCCGAGGCCGCCCCGGGTGTCGTCGCGCGGTCGGACTTGAAGAACGGCTGCTCGATCACCTACGACGTGGGCGACACCGGCACCATGGAGGTGCGGGTCGGTGAGCGGGGCATCTACATGCGCGGAGACGAGAAGTCCCTCACGCGGCAGGCGGGCCCCGAGGCGGCCAAGCGCTTCCGGGGCAAGTGGATCCTGGACTCGCAGCCCGACCCCATGGCGTACGTACAGATGCTGAAGCCCTGTGACTTCCAGGGCTTCAGCCTGGAGAGCACGCAGGACGCACCGGGGACCACGTACAAGAAGGGTGAGCCCACCGAGATCGACGGGATCCCCGTGCTGCCCCTCGAGGTGACAGAGGACGGCAAGGGCACGCAGACGATGTACCTGGCCCTGCGGGGCAAGCCGTACCTGGTGCGCACATCGGGTCCGGAGTCCACCCAGGACCTGAGCCACTTCGACGAGGTCCTCACCATCGACCTGCCGCGCGACGACGAGGTCGTTCCGCTCGCGGAGGTCCAGGCGTCCCTCGGCGGCGAAGCCGCCACCAGCTGACCCCCCGGGCGAAACGGCCCCCACCCAAAGTCGGACCCCTACGGGCCCGTACACCCCAAGTCGGATACGCAGACAGGAGCAGGGTCTGACGCCGGAGGTGACCCGCGCCACTACCTTCGGAATGTGACTGTGATCGCGACCGAAAGCCTGAGCAAGCGGTTCCCCAGGGTGACCGCTCTTGACCGGCTCTCCATGGACATCGGCCCGGGTGTGACCGGACTCGTCGGTGCCAACGGAGCCGGCAAGTCCACGTTGATCAAGATTCTTCTTGGACTGTCCCCCGCCACCGAGGGCCAAGCCGCCGTGCTCGGTCTGGACGTCGCGACCAAGGGGGGCGAGATCCGCGAGCGGGTCGGGTACATGCCCGAGCACGACTGCCTGCCGCCGGACGTCTCGGCCACCGAGTTCGTCGTCCACATGGCCCGGATGTCGGGACTGCCGCCGGCCGCGGCGCGCGAGCGCACGGCCGACACCCTTCGCCACGTCGGCCTGTACGAGGAGCGCTACCGCCCCATCGGCGGCTACTCGACCGGTATGAAGCAGCGGGTCAAGCTGGCCCAGGCGCTCGTCCACGACCCCGACCTGGTCTTCCTCGACGAGCCCACCAACGGCCTCGACCCCGTCGGCCGCGACGAGATGCTCGGCCTGATCCGCCGCGTCCACACGGACTTCGGCATCTCCGTCCTGGTGACGAGCCACCTCCTCGGCGAACTGGAGCGCACCTGCGACCACGTCGTCGTCATCGACGGCGGCAAGCTGCTCCGCTCCAGCTCCACCAGCGACTACACGCAGACGATGGGCACCATCGCGGTCGAGGTCACCGACACCGACACGCACCCGGACGGCACCAAGGCGGTACGCGAAGCGCTCGCCGCCCGCGGGGTCACCCTCCAGACCACGACGGAGGAGGGCCTGCCCGGCGCCGGCCACATCCTCCTTCTCGAGGCGACCGGCGAGGACACCTACGACCTCGTACGGGACACCGTCGCCGAACTCGGCCTCGGCCTCGTCCGGATGGAACAGCGCAGGCACCACATCTCCGAGGTGTTCAAGGACGGCCCCGCGAAGGCCCATATCGGCGAGCCCGCGGAGGTGGAAGCCCGATGAGCACCCCCAACACCACAGCCCAGACTGCTCAGACCCAGATCCACAACATCGGCTACCGCAACTACGACGGCCCCCGCCTCGGCCGCGCCTACGCCCGCCGCTCGCTCTACTCGCAGTCCCTGCGCGGCGCGTACGGTCTCGGGCGCAGTGCGAAGTCCAAGGTCACGCCGATGATCCTGTTCGCCGTGATGTGCGTACCGGCGGCGATCATCGTGGCGGTCGCCGTCGCGACCAACGCGACCAAGCTGCCGATCGAGTACACCCGCTACGCGATCATCACGCAGGCGATCATCGGCCTCTACCTGGCCGCCCAGGCACCGCAGTCGGTCTCGCGCGACCTGCGCTTCAAGACCGTGCCGCTGTACTTCTCGCGCCCCATCGAACGCGTCGACTACGTGGTCGCCAAGTTCGCCGCCATGGCCACGGCGCTGCTCATCCTCACCGGGGCGCCGGTGATCGTCCTCTATGTGGGCTCGCTGCTCGCCAAGATGGACTTCACGACCCAGACCAAGGGATTCGCCCAGGGGATGGTCTCCGTGCTGCTGCTCTCGCTGCTCTTCGCGGGGATCGGCCTGGTGATGGCCGCCCTGACCCCGCGCCGCGGTTTCGGCGTCGCCGCCGTGATCGCCGTACTGACGATCTCGTACGGGGCCGTCTCCACCGTCCAGGCCATCGCCGACGCGCAGGGCTCGTGGGACGCGGTCGAGTGGCTGGGCCTGTTCTCGCCGATCACCCTGATCGACGGTGTGCAGACCGCCTTCCTCGGCGCGACCTCAGCCTTCCCGGGCGAACACGGACCCGGCGCGGGACTCGGCGTCGTCTACCTCCTGGTCGTCTTCGCGCTGATCGCCGGCTCGTACGGAGCCCTGATGCGCCGCTACCGAAAGGCCGGGCTCTGACCATGGCCAGCATCGAATACCGAAAGGCCGGGCGCTGAGCAATGGCCACCATCGAAATCGACCACACCAGCCGCTGGTTCGGCAATGTCGTCGCCGTCAACGACGTCACGATGACCATCGGCCCGGGCGTCACCGGCCTGCTCGGCCCGAACGGCGCCGGCAAGTCCACCCTGATCAACATGATGGGCGGCTTCCTGTCGCCCTCCACCGGCAGCGTCACGCTCGACGGCCGCCCGATCTGGAAGAACGAGGAGATCTACAAGGAGATCGGCCTCGTCCCCGAGCGCGAGGCGATGTACGACTTCCTCACCGGCCGCGAATTCGTCGTCGCCAACGCCGAGTTGCACGGCCTCGGCAAGAAGGCCGCCCAACTGGCCCTCGCCACGGTCGAGATGGAGTACGCGCAGGACCGCAAGATCTCCACGTACTCCAAAGGCATGCGCCAGCGCGTAAAGATGGCGTCCGCCCTGGTCCACGACCCGTCGGTGCTGCTGCTCGACGAGCCGTTCAACGGCATGGACCCGCGCCAGCGCATGCACCTCATGGACCTGCTGCGGAGGATGGGCAACGAGGGCCGTACGGTCCTGTTCTCCTCCCACATCCTCGAAGAGGTCGAGCAACTCGCCTCGCACATCGAGGTGATCGTGGCCGGACGCCACGCGGCCAGCGGCGACTTCCGCCGCATCCGCCGCCTCATGACGGACCGCCCGCACCGCTACACCGTCCGCTCGAGCGACGACCGCAAGCTCGCGGCCGCGCTGATCGCGGACCCGTCCACGGCGGGCATCGAAGTCGACCTCACCGAGGGCGCGCTGCTGATCCAGGCCGTCGACTTCGGCCGCTTCACCGAGCTCCTGCCCCGCGTCGCCCGCGACCAGGGCATCCGGCTCCTGACGGTCTCGCCGTCCGACGAGTCCCTCGAATCCGTCTTCTCCTACCTCGTCACGGCCTGAAGGGAGCTACGACTATGCCTCTGGCGTATAACCCCACCGTCGCCCGGCTCACCTACCGGGCCCTGCTCGGCCGCAGGCGCGCGCTGATCCTGTTCTCGCTGCCGGTCCTGCTCATCGCGATCTCGGTCGCGGTACGTGCGCTCACCGGCGCGGACGACCAGGTCGCCGCCGACGTCCTCGGCGGGTTCGCGCTCGCCACGATGGTCCCGCTGATCGGCGTCATCGCCGGCACGGGAGCGATCGGTCCGGAGATCGACGACGGCTCGGTCGTCTATCTGCTCTCCAAGCCGGTCAAGCGCCCCTCGATCATCTTCACCAAGCTGATCGTCGCGATCGGCGTGACCATGGCCTTCTCGGCCATCCCCACGTTCATCGCGGGCATGATCCTCAACGGCAACGGCCAGCAGGTGGCCGTCGCGTACACCATCGCGGCCCTCGTCGCCTCGATCGCATACGCGGCCCTCTTCCTCCTCCTGGGCACCATCACCAAGCACGCGGTGGTCTTCGGCCTGGTCTACGCCCTGGTCTGGGAGACCCTCTTCGGCTCCCTCGTCGCGGGCGCCCGCACCCTGAGCGTCCAGCAGTGGGCCCTGGCCCTGGCCGAGAAGGTCGCGGGCAGCGACCTGGTGAAGTCCGACGTGGGCCTGCCGGCCGCGGTCGTCCTGCTCGCCGCGGTCACGGGTCTGGCCACCTGGTACGCGGGCCAGGAGCTGCGCACGCTGACGCTGGCGGGCGACGACTGTTCCCTCGGCCCAC